>CAYFXP010000384.1:0-2838 GCA_964346935.1 uncultured Syntrophobacterales bacterium | reverse complement strand
CGGGTGGAAAGGCGGCCCCACGCGGATAAGCTATAGCACATTCCGAGGGGAATTGCGGGCGGGGAATGTGGAAGAGATCACCGTGGAAGGTGAAAAAATTTCCGGTACGCTGAAGGAAGCCGCCGTAAAGAAAACCGAGGAGGGAGAGATCGTCAACTACCGGAATTTTGTTACGTTTTTCCCCTCCTTCGGGGATGAAAAGCTCTTCCATCTGCTCGAAGCCCAAGAAGTCGAGGTCGAGACGAAGCCGGACCAAGATGTCTCATGGTGGGGGATCCTGGTGGGCATGCTCCCCTTCCTGCTCTTGATCGGCCTGGGGATATTACTCTTCAGAGGCATGCGGGCACAGGGGCAGAATATTTTCTCCATGGCGCGGAGCAAGGCCCGATTGTATGAACGCAGAAAGGAGAGAACTACCTTCGATGATGTCGCCGGGGCACACGGGGCCAAGACCGAACTCCGCGAGGTAGTCGAGTTCTTGAAACACCCCGATCGCTTCAAGCGCCTCGGGGGGAAGATCCCCAAGGGGGTATTGCTGGTGGGAGCACCGGGAACCGGCAAGACGCTCCTGGCAAGGGCCGTGGCGGGGGAGGCGGAGGTTCCCTTCTTCAGCATTACCGGATCGGACTTCATGGAGATGTTCGTGGGTGTGGGGGCGTCACGCGTGCGAAACATGTTCAAGGAGGCGAAGAAGGTCGCCCCCAGCATTAGCTTCATCGACGAGCTGGATTCCATCGGGCGGCGTCGCGGTGCCGGCCTGGGAGGGGGCCACGACGAGCGCGAGCAAACCCTGAACCAACTCCTGTCGGAGTTAGACGGCTTCGAGCCCAACGAGAACGTCATCGTCATGGCGGCCACTAATCGTCCCGACATCCTCGACATGGCGTTGCTCCGGCCGGGCAGATTCGATCGAAGGATTACCGTTGACTTGCCGACCATGCGGGATCGTTTGGAGATCCTGAAAATTCACGCCCGGAACAAACCCCTTGCCCGTGATATCGAACTGGAGAAGCTTGCTCGAAACACGCCGGGCTTCAGCGGTGCCGACCTAGAGAATATCCTCAACGAAGCCGCCCTTTTGGCCGCTCGCAAAGAGAAAGACGTCATTGGAGACGAGGACATCGAGGAGTCAAGGGACAAAATAATGATGGGCCTCGAACGAGAAAACCTTGCATTGACCGATGATGAATGCAGGCTCCTCGCCTACCATGAGGCCGGCCACGCAGTGATTGCAGCTGTTTTGCCCAAGGCCGACCCCATCCACAAGGTAACCATCGTACCCCGGGGTCGGTCCATGGGGGTCACTCAACAGCTCCCCGAAAAGGAGAAGTACATCTATCCCCGGGAATACATGCACGACCGCCTAACGGTGATGATGGGGGGGCGGGCTGCGGAAGAATCTGTGCTGGGAACGGCCACGAGCGGCGCGGAGGAAGACCTCAAACAAGCAACGCGTCTGGCTCGTAAGATGGTATTGGACTGGGGTATGAGCGAACGGCTCGGACATATGGCACTGGGTGGTCGCAGGGAACACGTTTTCCTGGGGGAGGAAATCGCCCAGGGAAGGGACTATAGCGAGGAGACCGCGCGGGAAGTCGATGAGGAGATAAAAATCATTATCGGGGAGTCCTATAAGCGCGCGCTTGACACACTGGGAAAACACCGCAATCATCTCGATCGGGTGGCCCAAGCACTCATGGAGAAAGAGGAGCTTGGGGGCAGGGAAGTCCTGGAACTTATGGGGATGGACAAAAAGCAGACAGGACCCCGAGGGGAACCCGATTAAGGCCCGCCACTACGAAGGTAAAGATCCCTCGAGTCCCTGGTTGCTGGGGACGTGACGGGATGATAACTGCTCACATTCCTCGTTTTCCCTATGCGTATGACTCCAGAATTCTTCCGAGTTGATCCCTATCAACCCCCTGATTTACAAGCGGGCCTTCCTTCAAGGCCGCAAAGGATTCCCCAAAGGGGGTCCTATCGCTTCGATAGATTACCCCCACCGGTATCTCATCCCCCCACTGGGAGGCCGTCCTCATAGCGGTTTCCCAGTCCGCGGGGTCGTAGGAGGATGGGAGCGGCTTACACCGCTCCTTGTACCACTGGAAGGTATTGACCCTGTTGAACGAGACGCAGGGCTGCAATACATCCACCAAGGAGAATCCCCGATGCTCGATGGCCTGCACGAGGATATCCGCCAGATGTTCCTCCATCCCCGCGAAGCTTCTGGCCACGAAACCCGCGTGCAATGCCACGGCAATGGCCAGCGGATTAAAAGGGGTCAGTGCAACCCCGTTCGGTTGGGTTTTGGTCACAAACCCCTCATCCGAGGTCGGGCTTGCCTGGCCTTTGGTCAGGCCGTAGATCTGATTATTGTGAACCAGGAGAGTGATGTCGATATTGCGCCTGATGCCCCCCAGAAAGTGATTGCCTCCCTCGGCGTACATGCACCCGTCACCGCTTTCCGCTATGACGACAAGGTCGTGATTGGCGAGCTTCGCCCCCGTGGCCACGGGAACCGACCGCCCGTGCAAGCCGTTGAACACATGTGCGTTGAGGTAGTGCGGCGCCTTGGCGGCCTGGCCGATTCCGGAAACGAAGAGGACCTGGTGGGGTTTCAGATTTTTCCGAGCCAGGCCTCGTTTAACCGCCTTGAGCAGGGGAAAGTTACCGCACCCCGGGCACCATGCCGTTTCATACTGGCCGTACTCTTTTTCGCTCACCATTTTCACCTCCCAAGAGAATGAATTTTTCTTCAACCCGAATCCCCAAGCCCGGTCAGTTAGCCCGGAAGATTTCGACAAATGTACTCGGGTGTTATCGCCAGACCGTCATACC
>CAYFXP010000383.1:0-10519 GCA_964346935.1 uncultured Syntrophobacterales bacterium | reverse complement strand
TTGGACAGGCAGACGGATCCGTCGGGCATCAAGGTTTCCATGGTGGAGATCAAGCACATCGACCTTCCCGAGGAGATGAAGAGGGCAATGGCCAGGCAGGCCGAGGCGGAGAGGGAGCGAAGGGCGAAGGTCATCAGCGCCATGGAGGGAATTCCAAGCTGCTGAGAAGATGTCAGATGCGGCAAAAATCTTGAGCACCTACCCCGTGGCTGTGCAGTTGAGGTTTCTCAAAACCTTGACGGAGGTGGCAGCGGAGAACAACTCGACGGTGGTCTTTCCGGTGCCTGTAGTCCTAGTTAGACCACTCCTCAAGAGGCCAGGGAAGTAAAAGGGATTTGCTCGATTCCCTCGGACGCCCCTTTTCTTCAGCTGTTGTAAGAGACACCATGGAGACGAGGGGCGGAAATGCCACATTTACACGTAAAACAGAATTCTTGGCTTTATTGGCTCTAGAGGGTACAGAAAGGTATGAATAAGCGAGGGTGGTCATTGCAAATTTTAGTGAGATACGGATTGTTCCAGTTACCCGCGCTGGTTCTGTTGGTGTTGATTCTTATTCTGGTTCGACGGTGGGTAGATCTTCCCAACTGGTTTACCTGGGGCCTTATTGCTGTCTGGGTAGTCAAGGATGCAGTCTTGTTCCCTTTTGTGTGGCGTTCGTATGAACGGGGCAAGCTGGAGGATGTGAACTCGATAGCCGGCGAGCGAGGTATTGCCGAGGAACGGCTGGCTCCTGCGGGCTATGTTCGTGTACACGGAGAGCTCTGGCAGGCAGAGGTGATGGGAGGTGGGTACGTGATTGACAGGGGAGAGCGGGTGCGGGTTCACTCAACCCGTGGACTCACACTGCTGGTGCAACCTGACAATGAGGAAATTAGGGAGTAGATGGGAGGCGCTGCGGCTAAGCGCTAATACGCTGCGCTCTACGGCGATAGGTCAGCTTGAACTTTGATCTGAAAATCTCAAATGCTTGTTAGATATTTCCAATTCATAAACCCCCAAACAACGATACCATATTCATATGTTCATCTCTTTAGATCACTTTTGTTCAATCGGACCTGCTAATATGAGCTTAGACCTCGTTTTGACCTGACGCTAGAAATTGGCTTTATAAATATGTCGGACCGAAGCGTCGAAAGGAGAAGGCGATTCATGGCAGGGCGGGATATGCTCCTTATTGGCATTATGTTCCTGCTTTCCCCTTCCCCGGCTCTCGGACAAGACCAAGGGCGGGAATTACATATAGAGTACAATCGAGGCCTCCTGAGCTTGTCCGTGGAGAATGTGAACCTCAAGCACGTACTGACGGCTTTGGCAGAAGAGACGGGTATATCGGTTTGGTATCTGAGAGATTCAGGGAAGCCAATTACTACTGATTTCAATGATTTGCCGCTCCAACAGGGTCTGCGTCGAATCCTTAGGGGTATGAACTATGCATTGGTCTACTCCCCTTCTCGTGAAAAAAGGCGAGGGGAGGTCCCGTCGGGTGTGTTTGTCCTTTCGAAGCAAGGCAGTAGATCCAGGCAGACTTCCCGACCATCTTCTCGACCAAAAACCCCAGAGGAACGCAGAGCTGCCGCTATCGAAAGGTATAGGAGGAGAGTGGATATTCTGGAACAACGGGTGGCACGGGTCGGGATAAACAGTCCTCGGGGCCAGGCCATTCAGAGACAGATTCGTCAATTCGAACGGTTAATTGAGAAACTGAGCCATCAATAGAACCCACTATTTGTTGTCGGCCTTGTGTTTGTTACGCAGTTCACCATGTATTCTTGCAGCAAAAAGAGCGGAAAAGTATTCATTAGCGATTGAATTATTTCCCTTGGAGGATATCCATCCACCGAATCGTCTCTGAATCGATTACCCTGATTAAATGAAGCCGGTTTATCTTCAAATCCTGGTAGCGAAGCAACACGGCTTGACACCGCAGATTCCTGAATCCTATACTACCCCTACCAAAATGGAACCCTTCTCCCTTATCGGCAAGGAGCCGGACGTACGCGAAATCAAAGGTGATGGGGCCCGTGCGGTGTTCGTTGGAAACCGGGAAGGGTTAAACAAAAGGAGGGATTCATGCAGTGGGAAGAGTTGATCATTGACGGCTATGGGCGGGTCTTGGAAGTACTCAAGGAAGCGCTGGATGGATTGACTCCGGGTGATTTGGATGAGCAGCCCCACCCGGATTGCAACAGCATGGGCTGGTTAACCTGGCACCTGACGCGTGTGCAGGATGACCACATTGCGGATCTGATGGGAGAGGAACAGCTCTGGATAAAGGACGGATGGCATGCTCGGTTCAACCGCGCGCCCGATCTCAAAGACATCGGGTTTGGCCATAGTTCAGAGGAGGTGGCGGCGTTCAAATCACCTGAGATTGACACGCTGCTGGATTACCATCGCGCCGTGCTGGAGCGATCGAAGCAATACATCAACAACCTCTCGATGGCTGACCTCGAGCGCGAGCTCAATGAACCGTGGTACCAACCGCTCCCCACCGTCGGGGTGCGTCTGGTAAGCGTCATGAGCGACTGTCTGCAACATGCTGGGCAAGTGGCCTACGTGCGCGGCCTATTGAAGGGCAAGGGTTGGTTGGGTTACTAGATAAGCGCTAAGCTCAGCAGATATCTACGAGCCAGAAATGCCCTGTGTCAAGGGACTGTTGCCCAAATACCCTTTCGATACGGCAGCCCCCTGACCCTCGAGGGGTAGCCCTCTTCTCCACCAGATTTTTCTCAGGGACACCGCCGTTCACTTTTGGAAGCCAAAATTTCTCTTATGATCAAGATGTTACACAAAATCCTCTTAGAAAATTCAGGAAACTCCGGGATATTTGACAAAATGGGTACAATGCTTATAGGGTAGAATTTTACGGTTCAGCAATTGGGGCTGAATTTCGCACCGCCTCATTCGGTCTTGGCGAATTCATGAGAAGGTATGGAGGGCCCAATTTGACCATTCATTTCCTTGGCTGGGCGCAAAGGAACAGCCAGAAGAGGGTTCGTATCCTTGACTCAATGGGGGTAACCATTATCGATGCCAAGAAGAGATCTCAGCTATCCCAACGTGCTTTTGATCGTGATTGATAGCCTACGGGCTGCGGATTTAGACATCTATGGAGCCAGCAACGGGTTGAGCCTGAATATCAAGGGAGTGGCCGATGAAGGGATTGTTTTTGAGGACACGTATTCCACGTGGAACACAACTGATCAATCACTCACCACTATTCTCACGGGGAAATATCCCCTATCTCATGGAATTATTCACCACGGCGATAGAGTGGAACACAAAGATCTCGTCACATTTGACAGTACACGAACCAAGACCTTGGCTGAAATACTGAAGCACCATGGATATGAAACTATGGCGGTGGATTGGATGGGAAGGTGGTTTAGAAGGGGATTCGATTACTACGATATCAAGAAAGGAGAGAACATCGGAAGGAGAATTGCCTTTTACGTCAACTACCTCTTAAGACACATAGATATCTTCCTTCAATACGCTGATAGAAGGAAACTCGGCATCCCTTCTCCAAAAGATATAAGGGGGGTCCTGCGCACTTTCCTCTTTACCAAGGAGCTTGCCGAAATCCAAAATGGCGCCTTTATTACCGATTTAGCCATAGAATCGATCGGAAAGATGAAGAAAGATAAATTCTTCCTCTTTCTTCACTATTGGGATACGCATACACCTTACCATTGTCCGAGAGAGTACCAGTCTTACCGGGGTTCGGACAGGAGGAAAAGGCTCATTAGCAGGTATATGGGAGCAATCAAATATCTTGACCAACAGCTGGGCAGGCTCTTTCGAGAATTGAAAGAGGGGAATCTCTGGGACAACACCATTATCATCATTACCTCTGATCACGGGGAGAGTTTAACCGAACACGGCATCTCCTTCGATCATCATGGACTGTATGACGTAACGATCCATGTGCCACTGATTTTGCGATACCCCGGGATCTCCGCGAAGGCTCGAAGAGTCAAAGGATTCGTTCAGCATACCGACCTACTGCCAACTATTTTAGAGACCTTAAATATCGATGTTGAGGAATTTCGGCCTGACGGCACCAGCCTGGTTCCCCTAATCCGAAATAGTGTCTCGGAGATTCGTCCCTTTGTTTATTGTGAGGAATCCTACGTGCAGAAAAAGAGAGCCATACGGACAGGAAGGTATAAGTACATCTGCGCCACCGACGGCGTGGGGTATTGCTCCTATTGCCACAAAATCCATAGCGCTGCCGAGGAGCTGTATAATTTGGAGGATGATCCTTTTGAACGGTCAAATATCCTGGAAAGAAACCCTGATATTCATAGAGACCTGAAGGAAAAACTCGATGATTTCATATCCCATCTGCTGCTGAAAAGGGAGAGCCAAGAAAAGCAAACGGATCCCTCACAACTCGGCGAAGGGGCCTACGCTTTCGGTGCGGAGCAGGAAGAGGACATAAAGAGAAGGCTACAGAGCCTCGGCTATATAGACTAAACTGAGAAAATGGATCTATTCGAACAGATCATAAGGCGTCTACCACTGATCTTATCAAAAACGCTCGTGAGGGCTATTTATCACCTCTTACGCCAGAGAACCCTTGGTAACTGTCTTCGAAAAAAGAACGCAGCACTCCTAAATACTATAGGCCAGATCAGGAAGATACTCGTCATCTCTGACGTCAATATCGGTGACGCGATCATCGCACAATCGTGCACAGAGGGATTAAAGCACTATCTACCTGACTGCGAGGTAGATTATGCCTATAATGTCATCGTAGATCCCATCATAAAGAGGAATCCCCAGATATCGAACTTCTTCCCCATTTATGCCAGCCCCTTTAAGCCTTCAAAGATCGAACGCAGTCGAGTCAGGCGGCTCTGCAGGGAGAAGGCCTATGACCTCGTCATAAATCTTTGTCCATTCCTTTCGGGTCACGATTTTAGAGGTGCTGGTTGTCCTGCTCTATTTCCTACCCTGTTGATAGCTGAGATACTATGGGCAAAGGCAATGGAAAATGAAACAGCAAATGTAGCTTATAGAGTCAATGAATACGTAAACCAGCTATTCTCAGCATTACCCCAGAAAACCGGCTCAAGTAAGGGAACGTACGACTATTCGGGTACCAAGCTCTATCTATCAGCCGATGCTCTGGCAGCGAGGAATCGATATCTGAGATCCCTCGGTATTTCACCGGATGATGTGATCGTGTATTTCAACCCCGATGCGTCGAATAAATATACCTTTCTGGACAGGGATAAACAGCTGCTCCTGCTAAAGCGGTTGTTATCACAACATAGCTTTGACTTCTTGCTATTGGGGGCTGGCATTACATTTAAAGGAATTGAAAGATATTTATTTGACAATATACCAGGTCCTTTAAGGGAGAAATTGGTGGTTCTCGACAAAAAGGTTTCCCTCGATACATATGCCTCCTTGCTCGATATCTGCGATGTTTTTATAACGGGTGACACGGGGCCGATGCACATTGCGGCCGCCAGAAAAATTTGCATCAATAATCCGCAGGCCTTTAATAATCGCACCGCCATTGTCGGGATATTTGGATCGAGTGAACCGGGTATATATGGGTACGATTCTTTTGGGGATACCTTTGTTAACGCCAGCCAAGATGCACCGTCAAAGATATTTGAAGCTATCCCTGATTGCAAAGACATTACGTGTTCTCTTCAGCGAATAACGAATAAATGCTCAGGGGAACGGTGCTTTGATGGTATCGACATTGACGAGATAGTCGCGTATATTGGCGGGTATCTTTCTTCGGCTAAAAAGTAGAAGCTTCCTTTCGTAGGTCGGTATGTTCCGTTCCAGCGGGCAGGCAGAAGCATTTATCTTCTACTTGGGGTGTTGCCTTTTCGCATCGGAGGGCTTGACGCTCCTCATACTCTGGTTTCTGCATCGTGAATCAGCCCTGGAAATAGTAGCTGTAATCACTGCATCCATCATTAGTGGGCGAACGGCCTCAATACTGGCCGGGCAGGAATTGGGGCTGCATCCCTTATCAATCATACTCATACTGTCCATCTGGAATTCAGGCCTGTTGTTCGTCCTCTTGCCCTTGATTGTAGCCTTTTCTCAAGACGTCTTAAAGGGACGCTTTCTCGGAAATATGTTAGACTCTACAAGAAAAAGGGCCGAAGCACAAAAGAACAGGATAAGTAAATACGGCCCCTGGGGCCTCCCGCTATTTGTCTGGCTCCCTTTTCCCTGGACGGGCGCTCTGGTAGGCGCTGTTATCGGTTTCTTATTGGGAATGTCGGTGAAAAAGGCACTGCTGATCGTAGTACCGTCTATGATAGTGGGTGTAGTAAGTTGGGTATTCGGCTTTCAATATCTGTTCATACTCACCGGTGTGATTGGGAAAATTATCTGTGTTGTTCTTCTCGTAGGCATGTTACTGTTTCCTTTTTTGCGCATCCTTGGGGTTGCCGGGAAAGCATGAGCTTGACTTATGTTCGGGTAGGCCCGAACCCATTCCCTCAATTCCTGCGGTCCCGGGAAATTCTGGTAAGAACTGAGCGAAAATCAGGGCTCGTGGTCCACAACGGTTGCCTGAAGATGCCCGATGACCTTTACCAACGGGCTGAGATCCCGAAGGCCCTCCCCTTCGGCCAACTTAACGTGGGTAGCATCGGCGGGAACCTGATCGAAGGTGGGGTCCACGGCGATCCAATACCCTACGAAACTCTCGGCCCAGGCATGGTAGAGAAATCCCATCCCCTCCATATAGACCAAACCCGACACGACTTTAGTGGGGATCCCCGCGGATCGACAGAGGGCAGTATACAGGTGGACATGGGCTTGGCATTCCCCCTTCTTCCTGTGAAGGGCATCCAGGGCTGAAAAGGAATCCACCAGCGCATCCTCTAAATAATTGCTTACCCAATGGGCCAGCTTCTTTACCGCAATGATGCTATTTTCCTCTCCACTCAGAATTTGGTTTGCCCTTTGGACAATCTCCCCGTTTGCGCTCTCGATTCGGAAGGAGGGGCGGAGGTAGCGCGAATACTCCCCTTTGGAAATAGGAAACACCAGGGGAGAACATTCCCCCGGTTTTGCGGTGGAAACGATGAATTCCACAACGGCGCTATCTCCCTCTCTTAGGATGTGCGCCTGCTGCCTTTCATCGGAGATTATCAGCCTCGGCTCATCGAGCCCGCTCACCTTCAAACGAAGCTCCCGTAAAGACCTTGGGTTGGGGATAACGCGGTCGGCCTTTACCAGGCTGTAGTCAAGGAGAATGTCTTTCTTGGAGAGACTACCCTCATAGATAAACCTCTTGGCCGAGCGCTGATCCTCCTTCGCCGTGATGAGGGACCCAACCATCTCGAACACCATCTCCCCCTGCATATTGATCCACAACTTGGGATTGACTCCCGATGCTCTGGTCTCTATCTCGAAGGCCAATCCCTCGAAGAGGTCGCTTCGCTTGAACCCCAATACCTCCTGATTGACCTCCATCACTGAAAGATCCTGGGGACTGAAAATGTGGTAGCGATACTCTTTCCCGATATCCATCCCCTTCAGGGGCGGATAGAGGTATTGGGCGAGGGAGGGATAGACAGGGCCTTCAACGGTGATACGGCGTTCCGTCACCCTTCCCCCCGTCTTCGTCTTCACATTTATGCCTCCATCCACCACCTCCGCCTCCACGCTTCGCATTTCCCCATCCAGGTTCTGCTCCCCGCATACCTTGACCAGCCGTAAGTCAGGGGTGACGTAGTCAACCTGTTTGAACAGGGATTTCTTCCTGATCCCCAACATTTTGAGTCGAAAAACGGCCTCGGATGATATCTTGAACGCCCCGGGGAGGTCCTCTGCTTCCTCAATCCGAAAGTGGGAAAACCCGATCTTCTCCCCGTAGAAAAAGAACCCCTGCCAGTGCTCTCGAAATGGTAAATTGGAAACAACCTCTACGGCTGGGGGGGGCTTTTCCAGGGGGATACGGTGAAAATAGAGCCCGGTACACCCCCACAGGGCCATTGTCAGAATTCCTATGAAAGACCCGTGAAAAACTCGGAAAAAAAGCTCCGACCGCGAATTCTTATTGAACCGGAGGAGCTGCAATTTTAAACCCTCTCCCCCTTTCATTTTGTTTCCTTTATTTGAGGAACAAAAAAATGGCGGGCACTCCCAAAACTCCCGCCCCAATCCCCTTCCCATGGTCAATTGCAAAACCTATCCCTTGATAACACCCATGGGAACGAGCTTTGCAACTTTCGTGCTGATTCCCGCATGGTGAACCACGTCCACTACATCCGCAACATCCTTGTACGCCTCGGATATTTCCTCGACAATGGTGGCCCTTCCAGCCGATCGGATGATTATCCCCTTGTCCTCCAACTCTCTAACAATGGCCCTGCCCTTGGCGGCCCTCTTAGCCTGATGCCGGCTCATCACCCTGCCCGCGCCATGGCAAGTGCTGCCGAAGGTATCGCGAAAGGCCTTCTCAGTTCCCACCAGCACGTAGGAATACCTTCCCATATCTCCCGGGATCAGAACTGGTTGCCCGATTTCCCGGTAACCCTCGGGTACGTCATCATGGCCTGGGGGGAAAGCACGGGTAGCCCCCTTTCTATGAACGCAAACCCTCTTTTGGCCTCCATCGACCTCGTGGTTCTCGAATTTGGCGATGTTATGGCAGACGTCGTAGATGAGATCCAACTGGAGTCGCTTGGGGCCCATCCTCATCACCCGCTCAAAGGTTTCCCTGACCCAGTGGGTAATCATCTGTCGATTCGTAAAGGCGAAATTGGCCGCACAGGCCATGGCGGCCCAGTAGCGCTTGCCCTCATCCGAGCCGATGGGGGCACAACAGAGCTGCCTATCAGGCAGTTCGATTCCATATTTCGCGGCCGCCTGAAGCATTACCTTGATGTAATCGTCGCACACCTGGTGTCCCAGGCCTCTCGATCCCGTGTGAACGGTCACGGTCATCTGGTTCTCCCTTAGACCCAAGGCATCGGCCAACCTATCGTCGTACACCTCCGCCACGTAACCGACCTCCACGAAATGATTGCCTGACCCAAGGGTCCCCAATTGGGCACGACCTCGCTCAAGCGCCCTCTCGGAAACAACGCGTGGATCCCCTCCCTCTATGGTCCCCTTCTCCTCGATGTGCTCCAAATCCTCCGCCACCCCATATCCATTCTCGATCGCCCACCGAGCACCTTTCTTTAAAACCTTGCTCTGCTGCTCTCGGTTCAACTTGAGGTCCTTCCGACGCGACCCCACACCCGAGGGAATATTCCTGAAAAGCGCCTCCACCAGCTCCCTCATGTGTGTCGAGATATCTTGACGGCTCAAACCTGAGCGCATGAGGCGCACGCCTCAATTGATATCGTATCCCACCCCTCCGGGCGAGATGACCCCCTCATTCAGGTCGAAGGCCGCGACCCCACCAATGGGAAAGCCGTATCCCCAGTGGATATCCGGCATGGCCAGGGAATTTCCGACGATTCCCGGGAGCCATGCCACATTGGATACCTGAGCGAGGCTCTGGTCCTCTCGGATATCCTCAAACATCCTCTCACTGGCATAGACAATGCCGTCGGTCCGCATCTTTCCCTCCCTGGGGATACGCCACCGGTAATCGTCTATTTTCTGGACTTTCATGTACATTACCTCAAATGTATTTCTTCTGTCTTATCTTGGAATATCTCTACCCCTCAAAGGTCAAATATAATCCTGGCCCTCCACCTCCCCCTCTCCTCTTTCACCTGGATCTGATGATACGTCACCGCCTTGATCTCCGTGTTGATGACGTGTCGTTCCTCCTGAAAAACCTCCCCCCTTGCCCTTGCCTTCATCGTTCCATCGCGAAGCTCGTCAATGGAGAAGCTCTTAAAGAGGAGGCCGTCCACATCATGCAGGTAGAGAAGCTCTCCCAACCAATTGACCATTAAATCTTCCAGATTTGAGCTCTCGATTTGAATGGTCCGCTCCGTGCTCTCCCTCACCATTTGTAAATCGGTAATGATGGTGAAAAAGGCCTCCCCGGCGTTCGTGAATAACTCCCGTAAGTCTTTGCCGTAGACGAGGATCCCTAGATCGGCGGTATGATCCAGGAGCCTGAACTTTCTCCCTCTGGCCAATGGGTTTTCCTATTATTCAATGCTTACAAAAATTGTATACCTGCCCTCGTGCCCTGTCAATCCGGGTGGATTTGGGGTTTCCTCGCTTGTATCGAGAAGACCGTTGTTCATGAGTGGAATTTTGTGCTATCCACAGGGATTAATGGATTGTCGGAATAGTGGAATAGTGGGTATCAAAACGAAAAAGCACTATTCTTGCCTGAGGAGCACTCCGTTTGAGGATCGCTTCGCTGAGGCACAATGCAAAGGATTTTCGGCCTTAAGCCTCAAGTCCGCCGAGCGCGCACAGTCCTCTAGCCTCTTGTATGGTAATATGTACCCGTGAACCCCCTCATTCCAGTATTCGATTATTCCAATATTCTAGCCGGGGTGAAGCGAACTTTAGAATGCTCCAAGATTCTTTTCAGTGAGCGAAGGGAAAT
>CAYFXP010000382.1:0-3395 GCA_964346935.1 uncultured Syntrophobacterales bacterium | reverse complement strand
GGGGGATCACCGTACAGGAATTCCTCGAATCAATGGACTGGGCGGAGCAGGTCGGCTTGAACAACCTCGACCGCAAGTCCGTGGCGGTCGCGGAATTTTACCGCCACCGCCCGTCAAACTGAACGCTCGTAAGGGTAAATATTCTCCCTGAAGCAGTCTCTCCTCTGACATCCCCCCCAGAAGCGGAACCGAATGAGCACTTGGAGTGGGCTGATATCACAGGTATCGGAGGGGTGTTGACTCAGCAACTGGGTGTGTTTTCCCTAATCGAGAGAGCTCATCACCCCCGAACAAATAGTGAGAGAGTTTCAGAGCCTTCAAAGTGTGGGCTACAGGGGTCAGACACCGGCCTTCATGTAATACCCGCCGATAAATATAAAATGGGCATTGTTGAGAGGGTGAAATCCTTAAAACCACTACTGAGGGTCTGTTACAAATTGGGATTTAAGAAAACAACAGGGTGGCTCTATTGGAAAATGTTTCTTACGGTCCTTTTCAAACACCAGAAGGCGATTGAAGCGGCTATTATTATGGCTACCATGTATATACATTTTCAGAAGCAATCGAAATTCATTATCGATCTCACAAGACAAAAGATTTACGATATTGAGAGATACGGAGAAGAGAATTGGGTGGCGTCCCTATTGGAATCAGGCTCCTCTTGAAAGCGGGGTGAGCGGGAGAGAGCGACTTTCTCAGTGATCCACTAAGGGTAAGCACTCACATCCAGATGCCGGGTATCGGCTTTTCACAGAACTCGCACTTTCCGCCCTTAAGATGTACCTCCCCAATCATGTACCCGATCCGTTGAATTACCATTTTCTTGCACTCGGGGCAGAAGGTGTTCTGGCCCTCGTGGCCCGGCACGTTCCCGATATATACGTACTCGAGGCCAGAAGAGAGAGCCATCTCCCGAGCTTGCTCCAGGGTCGAGACCGGGGTTGGGGGGAGGTTCTTGAGCTTGTACAGGGGATAGAACCGGGAGAAATGGACCGGGGTATTCGCGCCCAATTCCGCCTTTATCCAGAGGCACATCTCCCTCACCAGCGACATATCATCGTTCTTCGTGGGGATGATGAGGTTGGTGATCTCCAGGTGGACCTTCTCCTGCTTCAGCGTCTTCAGCGTCTTGAGCACGGGGTCCAGTCCTCCATTGCACAACTCCCGATAAAACTCGTCCGTAAATCCCTTCAGATCGATATTGGCCGCGTCTAAGACCTTGGAGAGGTCTCTGAGTGGAACCGGGTTGATGAAACCGTTGGAGTGGATGAGGCTCAAAAGGCCTTCCTTCTTTGCGGCGGCTCCAACCTCCACCATGTACTCGTAGAAGATTACCGGCTCCACGTAGGTGTAAGAGACGGAACGGGTCCTCATCTGCTTGGCCCTTTTTACCACGAGCTCCGGCGGAATATCGTAGCTATATACGTCCTCCGGCGAGGCCTGGGAGATTTCCCACGTCTGACAGAACTTGCACCGGAAATTGCATCCCGCCGTTGCAAGCGACAGGGACCTGGTTCCGGGAAGGGCATGAAAGAAGGGGTTTCTCTCCATTGGGTCCGGGTGAAAGGCGCACGGATTCCCGTAGACCAAGCTGTAACATTTCCCGCCCCGATTCTCGCGCACCCTGCAAACCCCCCTTTTCCCTGGAGCAAGGCGGCACCGCTTTGGGCACAGCTCACACCGGATCTCCCCTCCCTCCAGGGCGGTGAAATAGGGGGAGAGCTTGGTTTTGATGAGCCCTTTCACGGCCCCTTGTGCCCGCACGGTTTTCGGAATACCGAACAGGCTTGCCGCGGCAAGGGCACAGAAACCCGTCCCGCAGAGCTCCAAGAACTCCCGTTTCGTCATGCCATACTTGGAAAGGGTATGGGGCTTACCCATGGGATGGAAATCCCCTGGAAAAATGGCCTATATGTTTACCGTGCTTGATACATACCACAAAGGGATGAGAGGCGATAAGCCGGGGAAAGCGCTCTCGCCTCTTGCCTTCAACCTCTCACCTCAAACCTTTGCCCTCCAGAGCGTTGGTGATGTGGCGCACCATCTGGCGATATACTCCCTCGGAGATCTCCCGAGAAATGAAGTAGTCGGGATTCTCAGCGAAGAAAGCATCTGTCATTTGTTGAGCAGTTGAGTCGATATCTCCAGTCCTGCGGTAGGCTTCCTCTATCTTGGCCCGGTGTTCCCTTGCCAATTCGATAGAACGTGAAATGTAATTCCTCGCCTCGTCTCCAACAACATACCCATAGTGGTCGGCACAGAGGTAGTCGAACTCCAGGGGCTTGAGCCTCTCGAGGCTTTCCTGAAATTGGGTGAAATTGGAGTTTCCCGAGGGGATAATGGTCCCCTTGTATGGAATGCCACCCCCATCCGAGGGGAACAGTACTTTGAGTTGAGGGGCGTATGCCGAGATGTGGCATGAGGAATGCCCCGGCGTTTCGAGGATGTGAAGGTCTATATCGCCGATGCGGATGCGATCCCCCTCGGAAACTGCAACACCCGACACATCATCCCGCCAATCGAGATCGTATCCGGAGCACCTCTCGGCCATTCCCATCTTTTCCGTAACGGTCCGGCCGAACGCGTTGATCGTATCAATGGCGTTTTGCATCCCCAGGATCTTCCAGGCGCGTGGGGAGGCATAGATCTCGAGATCGGGATGGCGTCGCTTGAAAAAGGGGACGATGCCCACGTGGTCGAAATGGGAATGGAGGATGAGGAGTTTTGTGATCTTTCCCTCGTCGATGCCGAACTCCTCGAATTGGCGAAGGACCCCCGGCACGATGTACCTCAGGCCTCCGTTTATGACCATGGCCTCGTCGCGGCCGTCCAACAGGTAGATGGCTGATTCCTCGTAGCCCAAATGCCACAGGTTATCAAGGATTTGTCCCGGTTTGCTCATTCTCATGAAGGTGCCCCCTCGCAGCTCATGGCTTGTTGTCCACATCCCATTTCGCTGAGATTTCGTTTTTCCGGCTTTCCAGGGATTCCCAACTTTGAGGGCTTGTTGCCCAATACCCATTTCGCTCACTGAAAAGAATTTTTGACCATTCTAGAGCTCGCTTCACTGCAAAGAGCGCCTGTTCGGCGCTACTTCGTTCCCATACCGCGCCTTTCAGGCTCAGACATTGGATTTGCGGCCGTTTCGCTTCACTAAGAATGATTATCAAAAATTCTTTAATGTTCGCTCCAGGGATTTAGGCAACAGCCCGTTGAACTTTGACATTGACCCTCGTGTTGGTTTCCATGAGTTTCGTGCTCGTGTCCGTTATCAGTTATCGGTTCATCTGGTTTATTTGGTCTGTTTTGTTGATCTCCCTTCTTCATTCTCGCTGCTTACTGCCTACTCCCTGAACTGCCTACTGCTTACTCCCTACTGCTTACTATATCGTCTC
>CAYFXP010000381.1:0-6221 GCA_964346935.1 uncultured Syntrophobacterales bacterium | reverse complement strand
ACCCCACAGTTTCCACAATAGACAGCGAGGAGGGCGGCTGCTTCATCGCCACGGCGGCCTATGGCTCATATCTCAATCCCCATGTCCAAGTGCTTCGAGACTTCAGGGATGAATTTCTGGCCCCCAGCCCCCTCGGAAGGAAATTGGTCCACCTCTACTACCGATGCGCCCCTCGTATAGCAAACAGCATAGGAAAATACGGCTCCTTGAGGTTTCTTATTCGGCAAGGCTTGATCCCGGTGATTGGGATGAGCTCACTATCCCTCAAACCGGCGAACACCCCTACATTTCTCTTCCTGCCCCTCTGCCTCCTCCTTGTCTTCGCCCTTTTAATCCGTTTTTGTCCCCGCCGGGCTCGCTGAGCCATTTACCTTCATGTTCGGGAATCGTGATTCATTTCTCGTTACTCGAAAAAACTCGCTCTCCAAAGATTCCCAACGTTACACTTTGACGGGCTGAATAAGAGGAGCTGAAGAAATCTAATACATCGAAATCATTGAGAAATATTGATAACTATTGATCATCAGCCACAAGGCATTAGTACAAATATTTCATTTGAACTTTCAACCTCATATTCCGGATATCCCCAACTCAAGCGCCCCAAAGAATATGCCAATCAACCGAGTACATTCCTGTACTGACGATACAAATCCGTAATTTTTGCCTTTCGCCTTTCTTCGGGTCACTTTCTTTACAAATATCAATAACTTAAGTAATACCAACGCCTTTTCAGGTGGCCAGCGCACCTCAGAACGATGGGTGGACAGGATTTAACACTATGTATCCGATATTTGATTTTATTTTACGTCCATTGACGGTGAGTCGGATGGTGGTTCGAAATTTGCTTTATTTACGGCAAGTTACATCTCTCGCGGTGGCTCGAGTCCATGGACGTTTTCGGGAAAAGACAAACTGTGGGATTTCTTCTTTCGGCCTCGTTGTTCTTTTTGGCCTTATTTCCCCCTCATCTCACCGCAAGTGCGCTAACCCTCGCATGGGACCCCAACACAGAACCCGATCTAGCCGGTTATCAAGTCTACTACGGAACCCAGCCCGGTATGTATGACTTTGTCCTGGATGTAGGAAATATTACTCAGTACACCGTGACGGGTTTGGAACCTGAAACCCGATACTACTTTGCCCTCACGGCGTATGACACTTCATGGAATGAGAGCGATTTCTCAGACGAGGTTAGTGCCGTCACCGGCAATGATCCGAGCCCCACAGTTTCCACAATAGAGAGTGAGGAGGGCGGCTGCTTCATCGCCACGGCTGCGTATGGGTCGTATGTGAATCCCCACGTTAAAGTACTAAGGGATTTTCGGGATATATCACTGTGTTCAAATTCATTCACAAGGAAATTCGTCCATTTGTACTATGAGTATGGCCCCTGGATGGCGAAACTCATAGGGAAATCCGGTCTTCTAAGGTCATTCATCCGCCAAGCCCTGCTTCCTTTGATCGGAATGAGTGCGCTCTGTCTCAAAACATCTGTCTCGCAGAGATTACTCCTCCTCCTTCTCTCCCTCCTCATTATTTCCCTAAGTACGCTGCGCCATTACCACTGCTGCCCTCGTGAACGTTATCATCGGTAGAACCGAGCCCTCTTGCTCTCGGCCTCCGGCGTTATTCGGACAATTATCACTTAGGCAGAAGTCGCTACAAATGTTAAAAAAAATCGTTTGACAACGATTTTTTATTGTAATAACATGGGCATAAGTATGGGTCATGAGAAGTTCTTGTATTCAGAAACAAATTAAGGGGGCTGCCATGAGAAAGGGAATATTTCATGAATTCTTCGTTTATTTCCTCTGCATCTCCTTCTTGCTCCTCACAGGTGGGTTCCCGGGGATAGCCGCCGAGGCAAAGGAGAAAGGCCTCCCCATCGGCGAAATGATCTCGCGCGGCGATGTTAAGTTTGAGGCGAGGGAAAACGTATGGCAAGAGGTGGAGCGTGTCCATTTCCCGATCTTCGAGGGGGTAAGGATTAAAACTGAAAAGGGCCAAGCGCTCCTCGTACTGGCCAAAGACTGCCAGATAGAGGTAGGTCAAAACAGCCTTTTCTCCCTCCAGCACGACGAAGAATTCCACCTCCTTCAAGGGAGCATCTCCTTCCGCATCCCATCCGGTGCCGATATGAGCTTCAGGGCGGGAAATCTGCTCATTGGAAAGCCCCTCTCGCTGCATGCCGCCAAGACCACTGTGGTTTCTCACGAGAGCCGGGAGACCGTTGGCTCAATTGCCCTTCATGCCAACGGTGCCCTAACAGTAAAGAGCATTCGTGGCCCCCTATCCATCCACAACCAAGATCGTGTTGTTTTGGCCGCCCTTTCCCCGAGAGAGTCGGTGACCATACCCTCGCCCATGGCTTCGGAAACACAGAAGGTAATAGTGGCACAGGCCGGTGAATATGAGTACCCGACGGGGCGGTGGTTAACCGATGAATGGCTGGGCGTGGATGTCTGGGTGTGGGGTCTGATGGGGGTTGCCGTTGTAGTAGCAGCTGGTGTGGTTATTGTCGTCCTTGCAGCCGAGGACGATGACGAAATCGTCATTGTTAGCCCGTAAGCCCGATAGCTGGTCCGTTCTTACGTGAAAGCGCAGGGGGTCAAGAGGTTATGGACCTGCCCAGGGCGGTTTTGTCCTCTGTGAATGCAGATGGTTATAAATACCACACAAAGGATAACGACTTTTTTCACAATCTCCCTCTTCCTCCCGTTCCTGTTCGTTTCCTGTAAATCAGGTCCCACTCCTACCACTCCTGAAGGACAAATCGTCTCTCCCGAAAAGACGCAAACGGAGATCGAGTCTTCCCGGCAGATGAAGGCAATGAACGAGATGATCCTGATGAGCACCCTGTCATCCAAGAGGGATCCTTACCATGATTACAAGATCGGGCCCGAGGATCTCCTCGAAATCTCGGTCTTTGAGGTAGAGAAGCTGAACAAGACCGTAAGGGTGAGCTCCCAGGGCAATATCAGCTTCCCCCTGCTCGGGGTATTGAGGGTAAAAGGCCTCACGGCCAACCAGTTGGAGAGAGAACTTACGGAGCTGCTGGGGGAAAAGTATCTTCGAGATCCCCAGGTCAGCGTCTTCATCAAGGAGTACCGCAGCCAGCGCATTTCGGTTTTGGGCGCCGTTAAGGAACCCAAGGTGTTCGAGGTCACGGGCCAGAGGACGATTCTGGACATGCTGGCCATGGCAGGCGGCCTGAACGATGATGCGGGCAGTACGCTCTTTCTGATCAGGCCTCCGCGATTGAAAGGGGAGGCCTCCAAGGAGCCGCAGGACCCCGAGGCAGGGGGCCCAAGAACGTTCATCATAAACCTCGGGGAGCTCCTGGTTAAGGGGGATTGGACCCTCAACCTGCCCGTTACCAACGGCGATGTTATCAACATTCCCGTCTCGGACAAGGTGTTCGTGGGCGGCGAGGTGTGGAGGCCGGGCGGATTCTCCCTCAAGGGAAAGAAGATGACCCTCAGCCAGGCCATCGTTTTGGCGGGGGGACTTAGAACCCAGGCCAAGGGCTCTGAGACCAAGATCTTTCGATACACGGAAAACCGAACCGAAAGGGAGGTCGTCACCGCCAATGTGTATGCCATTCAGAAGGGGAAGGTCGAGGACCTCTATCTCAAGGACAACGACATTGTCATCGTCCCCAAACACGGCGTGAAGGCCTTTCTCGTCGGGATCAAGGAAACCCTCACGGGGGTTTTCTCCATGGGATACTCCCTCGGGGCCCTCTAACCAAAGGGATATCGTATGAGGCAACCATCTCCGGATGAGTTTTATCAACTACCTCCCCCGGGGTATTATGGTCCCCCTCCCCAGGAAGAGAGGGAGGTTAACCTTCGGGACTACTGGAAGGTCATCCGAAAGCGACAGTGGACCATCATCGCATTCTTCCTCATCGTGGTGGTGACGACTGCTGTCGGCACCTTCACCATCAGACCCATCTATAGGGGAACCACTACAATCCAGATAAATAAGGAGAATCCCCACATTGTAGACTTTAAGGAGATCCTCGCAGTCAATACCTTGGACCGCGACTACTACCAGACCCAGTATAAACTCCTCGAAAGCCGCAAGCTCACCAGGCGCGTCATTGAAGCTCTGAAGCTCGCCGAACACCCCGAATTCCTCCCGCAGCCCCAAAGCCCCTTCCAAAGGTGGAAATCCACGATTACCGGTTTCTTCTCGGGTCTTTTCACCTCCTCCGACAGGGTCTCGGCTGAGGCCGAGGGGGATGCTCCCCTTATCAAAGCCTTTCTCGACAAGCTCAAGATCGAGCCCATGAGGAATACCCGACTCGTCAAAATCCACTTCGATTCCCACTACCCCGAACTATCGAGCCGCGTGGCCAATACGCTCGCACAGGAATACATTCAGCAGAACCTGGAGACCCGATTTATTGCGGCGGAACAGGCCAGGGAATGGTTAACTGGACAATTGGAAGTGCTCAAGGCCAAGGTCGAGAGGGCTGACGAGCATTTGCAGGAATTTGCCTCCAAACACGACATCGTCTCCCTGGAGGAGAAAGAGAACGTCACCATGCAGCGCCTCATCGAACTGAACGAGGCCCTCACCAAGGCCGAATCCGATCGGATCGCCAAGGAGTCCCTCTATAAACAGGCGAGGGCACGAAACTACGATTCCCTCCTCCCCATCTTGGAGAACAAGCTCATCCAGGAGCTGAAACAGGCCTACATCCAGCTCGATGCCGAGTACATGAGGCGCTCGGAGAAGTTCAAACCCGAGTACCCGGAGATGGTCCGCCTGAAAAACCAGATGGATACCGTCCAGAAGCGCATCAACGCCGAGGTAAACAGGATCATCGCTGGCATCAAGAACGACTATGAATCGAGCCGCCGGAGGGAATCGCTCCTCCGGCAGGCCTTCCAACGGCAGAAGGCCAAGGCCATGGAGATGAAGCAGAAGGCCATTCAATACAATATCCTCAAGCGGGAGGCCGATACCAACCGGGATCTCTATGATTCCCTGCTCCAGAGGATGAAGGAAGCCGGAGTTTCAGCGGGCATCACCGCAAGCAACATTCAGATAATCGACGAGGCCGAATCACTAA
This sequence comes from uncultured Syntrophobacterales bacterium, assembly GCA_964346935.1. GTDB lineage: Bacteria > Desulfobacterota > BSN033 > WVXP01. Next base: position 1,138 of record CAYFXP010000381.1, on the reverse strand, counting down.
CTAAGCCCTTCAAACCCAATAAACGCCTTAACCTCGTCCTCGCGATCGTGGTCGGCCTCTTCCTGGGAATTGGCCTGGCCTTCTTCTTCGAATACCTCGATAACACCGTAAAAACACCCGAAGATGTGGAACAACTGATTCGGCTGCCATCCTTCGGGATGATCCCGGAGATCTCCTACGAGAGGCGAAGGCGATCGGCCGAGGGGGCCTTCTACCCGGTGGAACTCATCACCTTTGCCCAGCCGAAATCGATGCTCTCGGAGGCCTACCGGAATGTCCGAACGTCTATCCTCCTTTCATTCTCCGAAAAGCCTCCGAAGAGAATTGCCATATCCAGTCCCAACCCGGGCGAGGGAAAGACCACCACGGTGATCAATACCGCCATTGCACTTTCCCAAACGGGTGCCCGAGTGCTCATCCTCGACTCGGACATGAGAAAACCGAGAATTCACGTGGTCTTCGGAGATGAGAACGGGGTTGGGCTCTCCAACTACCTTTCCGGTAATGCGGAATTGCGGTCGATCATGAAAAAATTATCCATTCCGAATCTCTACTATATTCCCTCCGGCCCCGTCCCCCCCAATCCATCAGAACTGTTGGGTTCGAAGCTCTTCAAGAAGACGATAAAATTCCTCGGGGAGAAATTCGATCACATCGTCCTCGATTCTCCGCCGGTACTCGGTTTTGCCGACTCGATCGTCCTCTCAACCATGGCAGATGGAGTTCTCCTGGTGGTCGGAGCAGGAAAGACCCCCCGCGAGACGCTCCAGCGGGCGAAAGATACCCTTGCCCAGGTGAATGCAAAATTCCTTGGGGTGGTAATCAACCAGGTCGATATCGGGCGAAGCGACTATGGATACTATTACTATCGATATCAGTACTACTACGGAAAGGAAGGAAAGAAGAAAAAACTTCCCTATACGGAAGGTACCGTCGGTACCGCCGACAACAAACCTGATTCTCAACAAACCTAACGAAACAAGCCAGATCAACGAGATAGACGAAATAGACCAGATAGACCAAACAGACGAAACAGACCAAATCAACCAGACAGACGAGACAGACCAAATAGACGAGATAAACCAGATCTATGAAACGCTTCCTCTGCCTAGTGCTAATCATTGCAGCTTCAGCTTTT
>CAYFXP010000380.1:0-2985 GCA_964346935.1 uncultured Syntrophobacterales bacterium | reverse complement strand
GGCATCTATGACGCCTTCGAGGAAACCGAGGAAGAGGGCAACGTTTTGGACCTTGACCCGCATGGAAAGAAACTGTACAAAGGAGACCGTGCCGGTTTGATAGTACACTGCCAACGAGGCCAGGGCGAAGGAAAAGACCATGGTTAGCAGGTCAAACAACTTGAAGGCTTTGAGGAGAATGTTGCGGCGAAGAGGAATCAAGGGGAAAATCTCCTTAATTTGATCCTAAAGAGACAATGAAGCATGCCAAAGGTGCATTACAGTTCACCTGTCTCTGGCGCAAAGCTCCGCCCGCTGAGATGTAGTACATCTCGTTTAATATATTGTATTCTTAGGTTTTTTTCTCACCCTATCGTCTTGGGGCCACGTGTCCTAAAGCTTGTCCAATCCGTGGAGCGCGATCCTCTTGCCCGCTTCTTTGGCCGTTCGATTCTCGGTTAGGGCTCAAAATTCTACTTTTTTTCGGGCACGAAAGCCCCTCCTAGGGAAAATAATGCCGGGCTCTTCGGCGACAATTATCCCTTAAAGCTGCCAAAAGAAGCTCATCGAACGTGACCAATAGCTGATATCCAGGACTGTCGCTTTCCTTTCCTAGTCCTTAAGGGTTTGGCTCAGTCGTCTCTAATTCCCAAAATATAATTTCACGTCATATCCGATTTCTCTGGATTAGTTCACCTCATCTCTTCAGAATTTGTTAAAATGTTCCTAGGGAATTTTTCATATACCATGATTAGCCTATTTTGTCAAGAAAAAAATAAGGGCGAAAAATCAAATAATATGTTGATATCTTTACCTTTTTTTCGCTTGTTTTACGTTCTTGTATTCTAAGAGTCAAAAGAAGTACACAATTTTTTGTCAATTTTTATATAGATACTTCGAGTTTCTAAACACGTATGGTATTTTGTCCCATCCCGGTTCACTCTACTGGGTAGCTTTTTGATGCTAGAAAGGAGAATACGACAAAGGAGGTAAGTATTATTAGGTCAATTGCATAAGGAAGGGGAAAAAGGTATGGGTGGATTCCACATATTAGTACAAATCCATGATCGCGCCTTAAGCTCTTTGGGGGTGATAACCAGCCGATAAGCTGAGGTTTGAGCCGCTCATTTCCCGCCTCTCCACCGCTGGTTTCGGATGCCGTGCTTTTTGATCTTGAAGGTCATCACCCTCTTGCTGATCCCGAGGAGCTCCGCTGCGTCTTTCTGAACCCAGTTGGTCTTTTCGAGGGCATTGAGGATCAACATCCTCTCCGCCTCTTTGAGGGTCATTCCCTCAAAGGCAGGCATAATTTGCTTTTCTACTTCTTCTTCAGGGCGTAGAGGGGGATCCCCAGCCAAGAAGCCATCCATCCGGATGACTTCGCCATCGGAAAACAAGGCCGCCCTTTCCACCGTATTCCTCAACTCACGGATATTTCCCGGCCAGTGATAGCTTAGCATATACTTGTGGACTTCCGGGGAGAGGGAGGTACACTTTTTCTTCAGATCGTTGCAACATTTGCGGAGGAAATATTCAGCCAGGGGGATGATGTCGTCCTTTCGTTCGCGAAGGGGGGGTGTTCGGATGGTGACAACGTTCAGCCGGTAAAACAGGTCCTCCCGGAAGCTCCCCTCCTGGACTTCCTTGGCCAGATCTTTATTGGAGGCGGTAATGAAACGTATATCGACCTTAATGGTTCTGCTTCCCCCCACTCGTTCGAATTCCTTTCGTTCTATAGCCCTCAATACCTTGGCCTGAGTCCTGAGGCTCATATCGCCGATTTCATCTAAAAAGAGGGACCCACCGTTGGCTTGCTCGAAACGGCCGATTCGTTGGCTAATGGCGCCGGTGAAGGCTCCCTTTTCATGTCCGAACAGTTCGCTCTCCAAAAGGGTTTCGGGTAAGGCGGCGCAATTTACCTTAATGAAGGGCTTGTTCTTCCTTATGCTGGTGTAGTGGATGAGCCCGGCGATAAGCTCCTTCCCCACACCAGTTTCCCCCGTAAGGAGGATAGTGAAATCGGTCTTGGCCACTTTTAAGGCGGTGGCGAGACACGCCTTAAGCTGGGGGCTCTCGCCGACGATATTTTCCGGCTCGTAGATGGTGTCCTGTTGATGTCTCAGATAGTCCAGGTCGTAGGAGAGGCTCCTCTTCTCCAGCGCCCCCCTCACCTCGAGGATGAGTTGGGCGTTGCTAAAAGGCTTTTCTATGAACCCATGGGCTCCTCGATTGATGGCCTCAAAGGCTGAATGGCCCTCTTCCCTGTCGGTGATAACGATTATGATGGTATTCTTATTTTTCGCCTTTGCCCTTTTGAGGATATCGAATCCATTGACCTGCGCCGAGGCCAGCCGGGTGAGGATGAGATCGTAATCCTTGCCTTCGATCTTGCCCAGGGCTTCCTGCGCGTTGAAGGCCATTTCCACCTCATAGCCGGAGTCGATCAGGGCCTGTACCATTTGGTGACACGATGCCACATCCTCTTCAACGACCAAGATACTAAACATAGTGAATTACCTGTGCCAAATGAGTGCTAAAAATGTAACCCCACGGGGAGTACAAATAGGTTACCACAGTATTAAGACATGGGAAATGGGATTTGTCAATAACCAAAATGTAATCCTGTGCTTTGTTTTTCGAGTTCTTTTCAGACTACGGGACCCGTACGTGAGGGGAAAATTCCGCAAGGGGCTAGATGTCAGGATGTTTCCTTGTTAGCCAGCTGAAGATACAGAGGGAGTAGCAGAGGACAAAGAGAAGGTAGACGATCTTATCGGTCAGGGTGGTCATCGTGAGGAACTCGCTTAGGAGCACCAGGGGGGTCACGGATGTCCTCATGGTTGCCTGAAGCCGCGATTCACCCGTGATGTTTTGGGCAATGGGGAGGTTATGGAGAGAGAGGGAAAATTTCCCGAGGTGTTTTTTCCCAGGGGGAGTTCCAAATTCGAATAGCGGTTGACCGTGGCCTTTCTCGGCAAAGTGATTGGGCCCGACATTTCGCACACC
>CAYFXP010000379.1:0-9262 GCA_964346935.1 uncultured Syntrophobacterales bacterium | reverse complement strand
AATTTGCGGGACGGGCATCTCCTCAACCCTCACGTCGCGATTGCAATAGTACATTCCTACACGCACGATAGTCATCCATCGGCTTATTCAATGGGAAGGAAACATCCGGGTGACATATTATGAAGGTGATCCACTCCTGTCAAGGGTAAATACCTCTGGAGTTTCCGACCTTTTAGACCATGTGTTTTGGTAATTTTCTGATAATCTCTCCTTTTTGGACCTTTGCAGGAGAATACCACCGTCCCTTCGCTGCGACGTTCCCGCAGTGACCCTTTCGGGGTTCGCAGGCGGGGAATACTTACCCTCTCCGGCCTCTGAAAGGCCGGCTTTCCCCTTCATGCTCACCCTCGAAGGGTGCCCCACTGCTCCCGCGAGTCGCTCATGAACGCTGGTGTTCTCCTTAGACTCCGGAAACTCCGGTAAACACGTTCGGACTCTCCTCAATTCTGTCGGGAACGCCGTTGTTCATGAGCGAAATCTGTTGGAGAAGTGTCGTATCCATCGAGGCTACCATTTCGGAGCCCGTTGTTGGCCGGGTTCCCTGGAGCCAACATTAAAGAATTTTGGTTAACCATTCTCAGTGAAGCGAAACGCCTGCAAACCCATCTCTCTGAGCCCAAAGGCCCGAGTTTTGGGTTTGTAGTGGAGCGAGCTTTAGAATGGTCCAAAATTATTTTTAGTGAGCGATGGGGAATGCGGCCAACAGGCCCTGGGGTGCTGAAGCGAAAGGAGCGACTGTTTCCCTATGCTATTCGCTTCGTGCTTCTCGGACGGCTTTAAGGAAGGCGCGGGCGTTCTCGGTAATGACGGAGAGTTTCTTTTCCTTCACCGCCTTTTTATCCACGAGCTCGCCCCCAACCCCGAGTGCCGCGGCCCCGGCCTGGATGAAGGGCCCCGCATTCTCAAGGTTCACACCTCCCGTCGGGACGAGGAGTATTTGAGGCAGGGGTCCCTTCAATGCCTTGATGTATGCAGGTCCTCCCAATTGCCCAGCCGGAAAGACCTTAACCATATCGGCCCCGGCGTTCCAGGCAGTCAGGATCTCTGTGGGCGTCATAGTGCCAGGGATGACCAGGGCGCTGTAACGATGAGCGAGCTGGATGAGGTTGAGATCGAGCGTAGGGCTCACGATGAATTGGGCCCCGGCGAGCAGTGCAGCCCTCCCCGTCTCAGGATCCAAAACGGTTCCGGCGCCCATGATGATTTCATCTCCGTATTTACGGCTCAGTTCTGCGATCACATCGATGGCTCCTTGAACGCTCATCGTGATCTCGATGAGGCTAACCCCGCCCTCCTTTACCGCATTAGCAACGTCGATGGCCTCCGAAGCAGACGCCACCCTGATCACGGGAATCAGCCCTTCAGACATAATCTTATCGAAGATCTCCCTCTTTTGCATCTTGTTCCCCTCCTCCCCTAAAAGCCATAGCCTTGAACCTCTTCCCGTGTCTTCCAGTCCAGAGTTCAACTGCGGAGTATCCACTATTGATGGGTATTGAAAAGCCGTGAGGCCATCGTCACATAGGAAAAACATTGCCCACGGAGGGTGCGTGCAGATTCTCCGCTCTTTTTACTCCTCCCCCCTCTCTTTAAGGGCCTGTTTCAATTTCTCCACGTGGTCCTCTCTAGGAGGGGAGAAGATATCGATTCCCTTAAACCCGGTCTTGGTTGAGCCTCCGTGTTCCACATTGGGCGGGTGAATGCAGACATCGCCGGCCTTCATCAAGAACTCCTCATCTCCGCAGATGTGCTCCTCCTCGCCCTCCAGAATGATGAGAACCTGCTCCGACGGGTGACTATGCAAGGGAAACACACAACCCGGCGGGTTCTCGATGAAACTCACGAGCATTTTCTCCCCGAGAACCAAACGACTCTTTGACTGTTCCGTTAATGCGACCAAGGGCAAATCCTCGATGTGGTAGAGATACTTCGATTTCTTTCCCGCCATATTCCACCTCCCGCCAAAAGAGTGGTAAGGATGTTAAAAGAGCTTGAACCGACCGTCAAACTCCGGTTGTACCGTAACCTGGGTAAAGACCCGGTCCTCCTCCTCCCTGATGGCCGCCATCATCCATATGAACCCAATGGTAGTCCCGGGACTGGCGACATTATAGTGGTAACCCTTCTTGATTGCAATGGCATCTCCCCCCCAAACGGGAACAACCATCTCCATGTCTCTGTAGTCCGTATAATTGAGATGGATGCCAAAGTTCGGGTCGGGCATGTCAACGTAGAGGTAGATCTCCTCCTTTGCCGCTGAGTGATCGTGGGGCGGCCAACTCGTCCAGTTACCGTCCTTGCTGAACGTCACCCCCGCCAGCAGTCGGGCGGCCTGCACATTCTCTTCACCGATGAGCGTATGGAGGGCCCGCTCATAGGGCACAAATCCGGCCTGCTTCACCAATTTTGGGTCTTTCAGCACCTCCTCGAATCGGACGAACTGAACAGGGTACTTCTTGCTCGCAGGCGCCGCAATCTCTGCAAGATCGAAAGCGCCCGTGGAGGTAACGGTGAACCGGCTCTCCCTGGGGAGGTAGAGGGAGTCGTACTTGCCCGGGGAATACGTCTCACCGTCAACTATGATGCTTCCATCGCCCCCCAGGCATATGAGGCCGATCTCCTCATCCTCAGCACTTACATCCCGGTTCCCCCCGTCTTGTCCCATGATGATCCGCCCATACCGTAAGAACTCGAGTCCAGTGTTATATTGATGAATGATTCTTTTCCTTCCCTGAACCCGATGGGTTCTACGAAAAAGCCACGCGTTAGCCATATCCTACCCCCCTTTCTCCCCGCCTGACGGGAAAACCATCTACGTGAAATCTCTGAAAAACTTGCTCTTCGCCGCCCTTCACAAGCTCAACCAGCCTCCGTCTATGAATATCGTTTGCCCAGTGATGTAGTCCGATGCATCCGAGGCCAACAAAACAGCAACCCCGGCCAGCTCCTCGGGATCAGCCCATCTGCCCAAGGGGATGCGTTCCGTAATCTCGGCGAACCGTTCCTTATCCTGGCGGAGCGGCTCGGTGAGTTCCGTGTTCACCCAGCCCGGTCCGATGGCGTTTACCAGGATGTTATATTTCGCCCAATCATTGGCCATGGACTTTGTCAGCTGCGTTATACCCCCCTTGCTCGCCGCATAGGCGGGGACCCGCTTTCCTCCCTGCACGGCGATGAGGGAGGAGGTATTGATGATCTTGCCCTTCCTCTTTTGAGAAATCATCACCCGTGCCACTGCCTGGGCAAGGAAAAAGGGACCTTTCAGGTTTGTATTGATAACCACGTCCCAATCCTCCTCGAGGAAGTCCTCCGAGGGATTACGCCGAATAGTCCCCGCGTTATTAAAGAGAAAGTCGATCTTTCCAAACTCCTTGATCGTACGATCAACGAGATTCTTAATATCCGCCATTTTCGATACATCCGCCTGGACGGGGATCACGGGACCTCCGAACTGCCGGATCTCTGCGGCCGTCTGCTCCAACCTCTCCCTCCTTCGGCCGGCAATCACAATCTCGGCGCCCGCCTGCACGAGACCTGCTGCAATGCCTTTTCCAATCCCCGTTCCACCGCCGGTTACGATGCCGCTTTTTCCCTTAAGACTCAGTTTTTCGAGGATCATCTTATCCCCCCTTTACGGCGATCTTCGAAATATCTCCCGCCACCACGCCCCCGCTTTAATCGCTTTCTTCCTCTTCGGCCCCCATCTGAGCCTCCCTCTCCATGGCCCTCTTGATCCGGTAGTAAGAGGTAATGATAACAAAGAGCGCTATGATGATGAAACCCGCGCTGATGGGTCTCTTGAAGAATATCAATGGGTCGCCGTGGGAGATGATCAGGGATCGACGCAAGTTCTGTTCAGCCATGGGCCCGAGGATCAGGGCCAGCAGAATTGGCGAGCACGGGTATCCGTAGTATTCCATGAAGTATGCGATGACCCCGATGATAAGGGAAAGGCCCACATCGAAAAAGCTGAACCGCATGGCGTAGGAGCCGACAACACAGAGAAAGAAGATCACGGGCGTGAGGATCTTTCGGTCAACATTGATCAATCGCGCAAAGATCCTGGCGCCCGAAAGCCCAACGGTCAACAGGATGCCCTGGGCCAGTATCATTCCGGCAAAGATGGGATATATCACATCCAAGTGGTCTCGAAACAGAAGCGGGCCGGGCTGGAGGCCGTGGATGGTCAGGGCACCAAGGAGTACGGCCGTGACCGCATCGCCGGGGACCCCCAAGGTCAACATGGGGATCATGGCACCACCCGTTGCGCCATTGTTTCCCGCTTCAGGGGCAGCAACTCCTTCTAGAATCCCCGTGCCGAACTTCTCGGGATGCTTCGATGACCTCTTGGCCTCTCCATAGGCGACGAATGCAGCAATATCGCACCCAGTCCCCGGAATGCTCCCGATGAACGTCCCCATAAGCGCGGATTTGACGATGGTCTTGAGGCTCGCCCGAATCTCCCTCAATTTCGGCAAGATATTCTCGACCTTGGACTTCACCGTGGGGAGAATTAAGATCTTTTCAATATTGCGAAATACCTGGGCGTATCCGAAGAGGCCGATCAACGCGGGGATGAAGGTAACACCCCCCAGCAGGTTCTCGGATCCGAACGTAAATCGAGGAACACCGGACAGGGGATCAAACCCGATGGTGGTGATCAGGAGTCCAAACAGGCCTGAGATGATCCCCTTCAGGAGCGAACGACCCGAAATGGTGATGATCATCCCCAGTCCAAATATGGCAAGGGCGAAGAATTCAGGCGGACCGAACCTCAGGCCGATTCTTGCAATTTGGGGAGAGAGAAAACTCATGATAAGGGCACCCGTTGTGCCCCCTATAAAGGAGGCAACCGTTGACATCCCGATGGCCTTTCCCGCCAATCCCTTCTGAGACAGGGGGTATCCATCCAAAAGGGTGGCGGCTGCAGAGGGTGTCCCGGGCGTCCGAATGAGGATGCCCGATATCGATCCCCCGTAGATTCCTCCGCAAAAAATTCCCATAAGCATGAGCAGTCCTTGGACCGGAGGTAATCCAAAGGTGAAGGGGATAAGGAGGGCACATCCCATGGTTGCCGTCAGCCCAGGCAGAGCCCCCACGATGATTCCCGCCGTGATCCCCACGAAGACGAAGAAGAAGTTCGTCGGATTGAGCATCACCGTGGCAAACGCTTGCTGCAAGAGGCCAAAATCCATGGGAAATTCCCCTCTCGTTAAGCGAATTCGGATGGTTCATCAGAAAGTAAATTCGAACATCCCCGTGGGCAAGGGGATCACCAGAAAGTACCGAAAGATCGCCCACACAATCACTGAAGCCGCAATGGAGCTCATGATCCTTGTAATGAGGCCCTTTTGTCCGAGAAACATCATGAGAACGAAGAGGAACACACTCGTCCCCATGGCAAAACCGATAACCTGCATAAGGAAGAGGTACCCGATGCATATCCCAATGGCGATCACCATTCGGAAAAAACCGTGGAGATCTATTCGATCCGTTTTGGGCAATACATCACCCCCCATGGCCCTGATGATCAGGATAATCCCACAGATACCCATCAGAATAGAGAGAACTTGGGGAAAGAAATTGGGCCCGTAGATATAGATCTCCTTCGCGCGATACACGTGCGCGTACCAGAAGACCCAGGTACTCAATATAATTAAACCGATTCCGACTCCGATATCGGCCCTTTTCACGACTACGCTGTCCTTTGTTGAGGTTATCGGAGGCAGCTCGTCGAGCCGCCCCCGATAATCCTTCCATCACTTCAACGGCTTGAGAAGGCCAACGGACCCCAGGGCAGGCTCCAAGGTCTTTTCCATTCCAGCCAAGAACTCCTTAAATTCCTCGGGATCCTTGTAAACCAGGGGCAGGCCCAGCTCGTCGGCCAGCTTCCTGAACTCCGGGTCGTCAAAGCACTGCTTGAACCCCTTGATCAAAACCTTCATCCGATCCTTGGGGACGCCCTTGGGAGCACCTAATCCCCGCCAGTCGAAGATAGGGTTTAGATTGGGAAAACCCGCCTCGGCGATGGTCGGGACCTTTGGAAAGAGCGGGTGTCGCTCAAAGGCGTTCACCGCCAGGATGCGAACCTCTCCGGCCTTGTAGAGCTGGAGCACTTCATCGATCCCCGTGGTGGCAACGTCGATGTGACCCCCGATAAGAGCCGTTCTCGTGGGAGCCGCCCCGTCGAAGGGAACGTAGTTGAACTTGATGTTGTTCATCGTCGCAATGGAGGCCAGGGCCAGATGCCACCCTCCGCCTGCACCGCTGTGCCCAGCGGTGACGATTCCCGGGTTTTCCTTGGCGTAGTCCATCACCTGCTTCAGCGTTTTCCACTGAGATTCAGCATCCACTGAGATGGATGCCGGACTACGGTTTACGAGCTGAATCAGGGAGTAATCCCGGTACGAGAGTTTTGCCAACCCCATCAATCGATACGTGCTCAGCTGAAAGGTAATCATGCCAACGGTATAGCCATCCGGTCTGGCTTTGGCAACAGCACCCATTCCCACGGCACCCATGCCGCCGGTCTTGTTGACAACGTTCACGTTCACGCCAAAGTACTTCTTGCCGTTCTTGACCAGTGCTCTGGAGATGGTATCGGTACCCCCGCCGGCTGACCAGGGACAAATCAGCATGATGTCTTTGGCGGGAAACTTTGCCATCCCATTTGCCCCGGTAAAGACAATGAGGACAGCAACGATAGTAGAGATTAATCCAAGTTTTTTCATCGTATCTCCCCCTCCTTTCGTGGAAAACTAAATGAAATGCATTCAACTCTTCTCCCCTTTCCATCACCTCCTTTCCTACACCATATCTTCCAGATTGATCTGCCGGGCGTACTTGGGATCCGCCTCAATGCCCTTCACGGGGTTCCTCAAAACCCCGATTCCCTCGATTTCCCCCTCGATCACATCCCCCGGCTCAAAAGGGCCGGCAGGGGGAGTTGCCGTAGTGACCACGTCTCCGGGCTCCAAGGTCCAGAAGCTCGTTATAAACTCCATGATCTCCCCGAATCCCAGTCTCATGTTGGATGTGCTGGATTCACACTCCACCTTGCCGTTGCGTCTCCTCAGCATCCGTAAGTCATAAATGTTATCCGGCATTTCATCGGGTGTAACGATCCACGGGCCCATCGGGGCAAAGGTATCGATGTTCTTCCCCCAGGGCTGAAATTCTCGATTGGTGGCTTCAAGGGATCGAGCCGTGATGTCGTCGAAGATAGTGTACCCGAAGATGACCTCGTTTACCTCTCCCTTCGGGACGTTTTTACACCTCTTTGAGATGATACAGGAGAACTCCCACTCGTGATAGAAGATTCCATACCCCGTGGGGAGGTAGATGGTCTCCTCATGGCCGATAACGGCAGAAGGGGATTTTAAAAAGACAAGGGGCACGGGCGAAAACGGAATCCCAATGAGTCGCCGATAGTCCTCGTAGTTGGTTCCCGTGCAGACAATTTTCGGTGGCCTGTGGGAAGCCCTGAAATTGATCTGCGAGAGTGGATGTACACAGCCTGGTACCCCGTAATCCTTTTCCCCGGCGTAATCGAGGGCTTCTTTCGCGGCAGATTGCGCCAGCTCATTCTTCGCGATGAAGGAGACCAAATCGGAAGGAAGTTCGAAATCGGCCCTGGCTTCCGGATCGGAGATTCCCCTCTCGCCCAAGAGGGATGCGTACGTAGCGGTCAAGTCTATGACCCAATCATCCTCAAAGGCCCCTAAGCGTTTTTCCCCGCCTATCTCAAAAGTGCCGAGCTTCACCTCACCCCTCGTTGCAGCCAACCTTGCGCGGATAGTTCCGGATAAGTATCGATAATTTTACCAGCACCTGTTTCGAATTTGGAACTTAGTTCAAAATATTGAATTATTTTGTTGACAAAAGTTCTTAACTGTAGTAATAAATTTCCTAATTTGGAACTAAGTTCATAATTTGAAATACGCTACATCGAGTTGCGCTGCTTTGTCAAGAGAAAAATTCAGCTGTCGTTAGGACATTTTTCGTCTCAAGGCAAACATGCTCTGGTGACCTTTTTCAGCAAAACCGTTGCGAAGCTACTGTCTCCAATACGACACCCAGAGATGAAAAGATCCAAGTTTCTAAGGCCTCAAGACGCCGACATGGCGGTCCCGCCGGTTTGCGGCCTTTGACAAAAACCATTAAAGGAAAGGAGGAATGGGTATGAGGTACAAAACGCTTGCTGTTTGCATTATGGTTTTGGCGCTCATCTGTCTGTTCTATGGACCCGCGCCCGCACTGGAACTCAAGTTCGGCCACTACGCTGCTGAGACTCATCCGGGCCACAAGGCGACACTGATGTTTGCGGATGCCGTTAAGAAGCGCACGGGCGGTGCAATCACCTGTAAGATCTACCCCGCCAATCAGCTCGGCTCGCCGCCTGAGGTCCTTGAGCAGAACGTGCTCGGCGCTATCGACATGAGCCTGCCAACCCAGGGGGCCCTGGACAAGTACGTGAAAGCCTTCGCCGTTGTCATGCTTCCCTTTGTGTACGACGGCTACGATCACGTTTATCGAGTCCTTGACGGCCCATTTATGGACTGGCTTGCACCAGAACTCGAGAAGGAGAACCTGGTGTTCCTCTCCAACTGGGAATGGGGGTTCCGTAACATTACCAACAGGGTGCGGCCCGTTTATACGCCCGATGATGTGAAGGGGTTGAAACTCCGTACCCCACCCGAAATCCAGCTCCAGGCAGCGATGGAGGCCTGCGGCGCCGTCGTGACGAAGATCGCCTTCCCGGAACTCTACATGGCCCTCAAACAGGGAGTTGTGGACGGGCAGGAAAACCCGTTGGCGGTCATTTACCACTTCAAAATCTACGAGGTCCAAAAGTACCTCGCCCTGACGCGCCACGTGTACAACTCGATGGTCCATGTAATGAGCCTGAAGACGTGGAAGAAACTGACACCCTACCAGCAGAAGGTGATCCTGGAGGAAAGCAAGAGGGCCGGGAACTTCTTCCGGCAGGCCATCCAGGATGAGGAAGCTGATCTCATCAAAAATCTAAAGGGAAAGGGGATGGTGATAACAGAGCCGGACATCTCGAAGTTCCGCGCCGTGATGGATCCGGCCTATGAGCGGAGGGGGAAGTACGCGGGCGAGGAGAGCGTCGCAAAATTCAGGGAAATGGTTGAGGCCGTCAGGAGGTAGTACAATGCCTGCCAAGATGGGATGGGTGAGGCTATGTTGACCCTGACCATTTTCGCAATGCTCGTGGGTTTCATGTTCTTGGGGGTACCCG
>CAYFXP010000378.1:0-2765 GCA_964346935.1 uncultured Syntrophobacterales bacterium | reverse complement strand
CGGCGAAGAGCGAGTTTTCCAGAGACCTCTTAAAAACCGTCTGATTTCGAGATTTGGCAGGGAATCGCCCTCAGATTAGTGCTGCCGATGGCGGGGTCGAAGGGCGGCTCGCTGCTTGTGAGAATATTGAAGTTGGCCTCCTTCCACCCCGATAACTCCAGGTCCTTTCTCTCCGGGAACCACCACCCAATGCTCCCGATCACTACCGGGGGGTCCAATTCCTCGGAAAAGGCGGTTTTTTGCTGGACCGACCCGCGTTCCGTTTCGATGGAGACCCAATCCCCCTCCCTGATTCCTCGCTGGGAAGCCGTTTCCGGATGCATGAGGACGACGGGGTCGGGGGAGAGCTTCCTCAGGGAAGGGATATTCCTATAGGCGGAGTGGAAGTAGTGTGCATCTTTGGCCGAGGTGAGGATGAAGGGATATTGCTCGGAGGGGTCCAGGGCGCCTCTAGAGGAGCTTTGAATGTCGCCGTAGGATGGCAGGGGATCACATCCCCAATCCTTTAGTCTCCCGCAGTAGATCTCCACCTTTCCCGAAGGGGTTTTGAATCCCTTCTTTTCGTAGGCCTTGTAATCCCAGTCTCCTTTTAATATGCCCATCTCCTTGAAGTCTTCAAGGGTCAAACCGGCGGATCTCAATATCTCGTCAAGACACTGCCCCATGTCCGTCCAGAAGAATTCGGAGAGACCCAACCGCTTTTCCAACTCGTTGATAATCCTCGAATCGGACCAGCATGCCCCCGGTGGATCGACGATCTTGGGCCTGGCCAGGATGAAGCCATGGGGGAGACCGAAGTGGCCGATATCGTCGAACTCGAAGTTGGTGGCTGCCGGAAGGACGAGATCCGCCAATTGGGCGGTGGGGGTCATGAAGATCTCCGAAACAGCCAAGAAATCAAGCTCTTTGAGGGCTTCAAAGGTCTCGTTAGCATTGGCATAGCTGAGAAGGGGGTTCGTCCCCTGGATGAACATCATCCGGATGGGATAGGGCTTTCCGGTGAGAATGGCCTTGGTGACCAGCTGAGAGGGAACGAAACCCATCGTGGCCGCCAAGGGGAATTGAGCGCTCAGGATTTCCTTTCTCTTATCGGGAAACTGTTTGGAGAGCACGAGGGCTCCGGGCTTCATGATGGGAGGCCCCGCTCTTTGGACATTTCCCCCCGGTGCGTCTAGGTTCCCGGTGATGGCCATGAGGGTCAGGAGGGCTCGGGCGGACTGGATACTGCTGGAAGTGTGTTCCAGGGCATTCCCCCACTGGATGCATGCGGGCTTGGTTTGGGCATAGAGGTGTGCGGCCTCGCGGATTTTCCCCTCGGGAATCCAGGTGATTTCCGATATCCTTTCCAATGGATAGTGATGGAGATGTTCCGCCAAGTCATCGAAGCCGACAGTCCACTTCTCCACGAAGTCCCCGTCATAGAGCCCTTCGTCCACAATGGGCCTCAACATCCCTAGGGCTAGGACCAAATCCGTGCCGGGCCGTGGCTGTACCCAAAGATCAGCCCTTTTGGCGATGCCCGTCTTCCTCGGGTCGATGACGATAAGCCGTGCCCCCTTATCCAGGGCCCGTCTCAATTGGGAAACCATCACTCCTTCCTCGTTTGTCTGGAAGAGGTTACTTCCCCAAACCATGACGCAGGAGGGGGGATGATCATAATCCGGAACGGGGAAGAAACCACAGGTGAGGGTGGAAGCCGTCTCGCGTGGCATGTGGCAGACGCTTCCAGGGGTGACAATGTTGGGCACCTTGAGGAGGTTTGCGAGGCGAATCATCAAATAGAGCTCAAGCCCCTTGGGCGTTCCCTGGCCGAAACAGATTGCCGTGGCCCCATCCCGTGACTTCACTTCCCCTATTTTGTCGGAAATGAGATCCAAGGCTTCATCCCATGAAGTGGGTTCCCATCCTCCCCGCCCCCTCTCTCCTCTCCTTTTCAGGGGAACGGAGAGGCGATCGGGGTTATACATCCGTTCTATCTGACCGATCCCCTTGGCACAGATGGTTCCCCGATTGAGAGGCGAGTCGGGGTCCGGTTCCACCTTTGTTATCCGTCCATTCTGGACCTGAACCAAGAGCCCACACCCGCCGTGGTCCATTCTGGCACAGTGAGTCTTCACGATCATCTCATCCATTCCTTTAGCTCAGCCCAGCGGAGTAGAAACTCAAATCACGCCTGATTTTTCCAGCGATTCAGTCTCCTCTTGGGTATATCCAAGCTCCTCGAGGACTTCCCGAGTGTGCTCCCCATAACCGGGCGTTGGGAGCCTGATGCGCCCGGGGGTTTCCGAGAATTTGACGGGAAACCCCAGCTGTTTGATTCGGCCCTCCGTGGGGTGGTCCAACTCCAGCACCATGCCGCGGTGGAGGACCTGGGGGTCGGAGAAGGTTTCCTGGAAGTCATTGACCGGGCCATGGCAGATTTCGAAATCCTCCAGGTATTCAACCCACTCATCCCTGGTTTTGGTGAGGAAGATCCTCTCCAGTTGGGAAATCACGTCATCGCCTTGGGGTCCAGTTGCATAGTGGTGGGGGATGAGGTCTTTCCTCCCCAGGGCGCGGCACAGGTCTTCCCAGAATTTGGTCTCCAAGGCCCCGATGGTGATGTACTTACCGTCTTTCGTCTGGTAGAGGCGATAGCAGGGGAATTGCCCGTTGAGCCTCATTTCGCCTCTCCGCGGAATTTCCTCATCGGCGAAGTATCTGGAAGCGAACATCGATAGCCAAGAAATAACGCCGTCGAGCATGGAGATGTCGATATACTGGCC
>CAYFXP010000377.1:0-2551 GCA_964346935.1 uncultured Syntrophobacterales bacterium | reverse complement strand
CGCAGGCGGGGAATACTTACCCCTTCCGGCCTCTAAAGGGCCGGCTTTCCCCTTCCTGCTCACCCTCGATGGGTACCCCACTCCTCCAGCAGATTTGGCTCAGGGACAACGGTTTTCCTCCAGGAAGCAATCAAACTCAAGAACAAAATAATCTTAATTCGCGCTCAGGGCTGCTTTTCCCAGGTCCTGAAGGATCACAAGTAAGATGTCAATTTTAAGGTGAGTTTATGGATAAACACCTTATCTTCTACGCAATGTTTATTCCCACGGTGGTCCTCTTTGTAGGGGGGATGGCCTTCCGTATGAGCATTTGGTTGGAGGGGAGTATTGAGGGAACGGAAAATGCCACCAAATGGGAGAAATTTTGGATCCTCCTTAGGAGAGGTTGGAGGCGATTCTGGGCGAGGCCGGGATTGTACGCTAAGACCCTCATAAACGACGTCATCTTCCATCGCAAGCTCTTCGGGCAGTCTTTCTTCCGCTGGTTTGCCCACACGCTGTTGGTCTTCGGCTTCGTCGCGACCTTCATCGTTGACATGATAAAGGGGTTTACCACCGGCTATCTGGTTAAGTGGAGTAAATCCTTTCCCCTTCTCTCCTTCGCCCATGAATTCGAAACCGGGTCAGTCAGGCCCTTTCTCGATTTCTTTCTGGAGTTCTTCAGCTTTCTTATCCTTGTTGGGTGCGTGATGGCCATTTTTCGGCGATTCTTCCTTCGCCCTGGCCAGCTGCGAACGGAGGAGGAAGATATCACCAGCCTCCTCTTTATCCTTTTCCTGGAAATTTCCGGGTTCTTTATCGAGGGTTACCGCATCGCTCATCCCGAAGTGACAGAGGCCCGCATCTATATGGCTAACTTCACCCCTGCCAGCGCCAATAACTGGATCTCCTTTGGGGGGTACTTTTGCGCCCAATTCCTCAGGGATATAAAAATGAATGCGGACTTTCTCTGGTACTTCCATGTGGTACCGAGCCTCGTCTTTTTCATCTACATCCCCCACAGCAAATTGCTCCACATCTTCACCTCCTCGGTGACTGTCATCTCAGACCGGCAGAAGGAATTGGCAAAGTAATATTCTCGCCGGTGAGCCTGCCCTTGCTTCGGACGGTAAACTATAGTACTAAGACCTGGGTTTCTCCCACCGAGGGGATTGATGCCAGGTGTATCCATGGAAAGGAAAGAGTGGTACACGCTCAGTAGAGAGGAGGTCCTTCGAGCCTTGGAATCGGGCCCGCATGGCCTCGACCAAATTGAGGCGAAAAGGAGGTTGGAGGAATATGGTCCCAACGTCTTAAGGGAAGAGATAAAAACGGCCCCATTGAAGATCTTCCTGGACCAGTTCAAGAATTTCCTCGTCCTCATCCTCATAGGTGCGGTGGTGGTTTCTGCCGCCATCGGTGAGGTCTTCGACGCAGGAATGATTTTCGCCCTCGTAATGGCTTGCGCCGCTCTAGGATTTGTCCAAGAATATCGTTCTCAAAAGGCCATTGAAGCGTTGAAGAAGATGGCTGCCCCCAAGGCTAAGGTGATTCGGGATGGAAAGGAAGGGGATGTCCCGGCCAGAGAGCTCGTTCCTGGGGACATTATCCTCCTGGCTACTGGCGACCGAGTCCCGGCGGATGCCCGTGTCCTAGAGGCCGCCAATCTTACCACTAACGAATCCTCCCTTACCGGCGAGTCCATCCCCGTTGAAAAAACAACGAAGCCCATTGATCAACGGGAATTGGCCTTGGGAGATAGGGTCAATATGATCTTTTCCGCTAGCGTGGTAACCGCGGGGAGGGGAAAGGGTGTCGTAACTGGCACGGGGATGGGGACCGAATTTGGAAGAATCGCCGGGATGATCCAGGAGGTTGAGGAGAAGAAAACGCCCCTCGAGGAGAGGCTGGATCATATCGGAAAGTGGCTGGGAATTTTATGCCTTACCGTTGTCGCCGTCGTTTTCCTCCTCGAGGTCTTTCTGAGGGAGGCCGACGTTCTCGAGATTTTTATCTGGTCGGTGAGCCTGGCAGTTGCCGCTGTTCCGGAGGCACTGCCCGCGGTAGTGACAGGATCCCTAGCCATCGGCGTTCAGAGAATGGCGAGGAACAACGCCATCGTCAGGCGTCTTCCAGCAGTAGAGACCTTGGGGTGCACTACGGTTATCTGTTCCGATAAGACGGGTACACTGACGAAAAATGAGATGACGGTCCGAAAAATCTATGCCGGTGGGAGCTTAATCGAAGTCACGGGAACGGGGTTTGAACCACTGGGGGAATTTCTCAGGAATGGAAATCCAATCGATCCCCAAGGGAAGAGGGAGTTGGTGTTGCTTTTGAAGGCGATGACCCTCTGTAACGATGCGAAACTGGTGAGGGAAAAGGGTGGTTGGTCCATCCAAGGGGACCCGACCGAAGGGGCGCTCTTGGTTGCGGCACGAAAAGGCGGGATTGATGCCGAGCACGTGAGGGCAGCCTGTTCCCGTGTTGACGAGCTTCCCTTTGAATCCGAACGGAAGAGGATGACTGTAATATGCCGGGACAAAGGAGAAGACCTGACTGCTTGGGTCAA
>CAYFXP010000376.1:0-3167 GCA_964346935.1 uncultured Syntrophobacterales bacterium | reverse complement strand
CATTGGGATCGACGGGGGAGTGGCGCTGGACAATATTCAAAGGCTGAAATTATTGAACATGGATTACGCGTGCGTCGGAAGCAGAATCTTTCGCCATGATGACCCTGGTAAGAGTTACGGGGAATTCGTAAAGGCCGCGAAATGATGCCAACTCGAAGGCCCTGGTCCTTCGGCCATCCGCTGATGTCCATTTTGATTTTCCCCTCAAGGCCGCTGCCGTATCATTTGGTATAATTTGAAGGAACGAGCTTAAGAACGGCTTTTAATCAAGAGAAAGGGGGATGGCATCCGATGATTAAGGGTCCTGAGAGGGTTTTGAACAGAATAGGAGATATCCCTGTAGAGAAGCCCCCCGGGGATTTATCAGCCTCGTTGAGAGAGGCTATTGGGGATCTCCAGGCCCAATTTTTCGACCTGGAGGCAGGCCGTGTGAATTACCGGGCCATGAAGGTATCTCCGGAATACGCTGTCTATCTCCAAAAGGCAATCCTTCTGAGGAAGTTCGATTTAGGTAAGCTCAAAGAACGGCAGGAAAAATTGGCATTCTGGATCAACCTCTACAACACGATGGTGATTCATGCGGTGATTGATTGGGATATCCGTGAAAGCGTCAAGGAGAGGAATGCTTTCTTCACCCGTCTCAAGTATGATATCGGGGGGCATTTGTTTTCCTTGAGCGACATTGAACACGGAATCCTGAGGGGCAACTCGAGACCTCCTTACCGGCTCTTCAGGCCCTTTGGGCACGGGGACCCCCGCCTTGCATTCATCGTCACTCCCATGGACCCGCGGGTCCACTTCACCCTGGTTTGTGGTTCCAGATCCTGTCCGCCCATAGGATTTTACACATCGGAGGAAATCGAAGAACAGTTGAAATTGGCGACGGCTAGCTTCATCAACAGCGAGGAAGTGGAGATCATTCCATCCAAGAACCTATTGAGGATTTCCCAGATCTTCCGTTGGTACAGGACGGACTTCGGGCGGAATGAGAGGGCGATTATCCAGTTTCTCCTCCGACACCTGGATGCGGGTGAGAAGAAGGATTTCTTGGAGAGTCATCAAGAGGCGGTGAAGATCCGATACCGGGATTACGATTGGAGCTTGAATCACTGAAGTGGCTTTCTTTTATACCCGCAACCATTCTTCACACAATGCAGGCTAATCCTTCCACTCCTGCTGGACTTCTCTATGAGGAAAGGGGCACCGCACTCAGGACACTGCTCCTGTATCGGCCTTCCCCACGTAGCGAACTGGCATCGGGGAAAATTGCTGCACCCGTAGAAAACCTTTCCCTTTCGGGTCCTCTTCTCCACTAATTCACCCCCGCATTCCTCAGAGGAGCAAGGTATCCCGAGAGTCAGCGGCTTTGTCGCCTGACAACGAGGGTAATCGGAGCAGGCAAGGAACTTCCCGAACTTCCCGTTCTTCACTACCATGGGATGGCCACACCGGTCACACCGGTGTTCGCTCTCCTTTTGGGTTTCAATAACAATTCTCCCCTCTCCGTCTCGGGAAAAGTCCTTAGTATTCCTACACTTCGGATAGGCGGAACAGGCCAGGAACTGCCCCATTTTTCCCCACCTTATCACCATGGGATTGCCACAAACATCGCAGGGAATATCGGTTATCTCGCCCCTTCGTTTAACGTTCCTCATAGTGGCCTTGGCCCTCTCCATGCTCTTGCTAAAGGGTCCGTAGAACTGCCTCAAAACCTTCACCCACCCAACCCTTTCCTCCTCAATCTTATCCAGTTTATCCTCCATTCGAGCCGTGAACTTCACATCCATGATGTGGGGGAAGTTTTCCACCAGGAGATCCGTTACCAAGAGTCCCAATTCCGTGGGGATAAATCTCCCCTTTTCAAGCCTTACGTAATCCTTCTCCTGGATGGTGCTTAAAATGGTGGCGTAGGTAGAAGGTCGGCCGATCCCCCTCTCCTCTAACTCCCTTACCAGGGACGCTTCGGAAAATCGGGGAGCAGGCTGAGTGAAGTGCTGTTCGGGGAGAAGGGAGAGGAGGGTTAGTCGCTCCCCTTGCCGCAGTTCGGGTAACCCCGCCTTCCTCCCCTCGTTCTCTTTTTCCTCATCCTCTCCCTCTACATAGAGCGCCATAAATCCGGGAAACCTCTGGATGGAACCCGTTGCGCTGAAGAGGAAATCCTTCGCTTCAACCTCCACCGCGGTCTGGTCGAAGAGGGCAGGCATCATTTGACTGGCGACGAAGCGGTCCCAGATGAGCTGGTAAAGGGATCTCTGGTCCTTGTCCAGGTACTGAGCAACCCTCTCGGGTTCCAGTTCCATGGAGGTCGGCCTAATGGCCTCATGAGCCTCCTGTGCACCCTTTTTGGTCTTATAACGGATAGGCTTGGGGGGCAAGAACGGATCGCCAAACCGCCGGCCGATATAGTTGCGAACCTCCCTCAGGGCTCCCTCGGAAACCCGGGTAGAATCAGTCCTCATATAGGTGATCAGGCCCACTGAGCCCGCGGGTCCCAGCTCGACCCCCTCGTAGAGCCTTTGGGCCACCCTCATCGTCTTCTTTGCGGAAAAACGGAGCTTTCTTGCAGCTTCCTGTTGCACTTT
Source organism: uncultured Syntrophobacterales bacterium (assembly GCA_964346935.1). Lineage (GTDB taxonomy): Bacteria > Desulfobacterota > BSN033 > WVXP01. The sequence continues at coordinate 585 of CAYFXP010000376.1, read as the reverse complement.
GCTGGTGATAAAGGGAGGGGGAGCATACCTCTTCCTCTCCTTCCTTTCCACCTTTGATACGATAAAAGCGGCTCCCTGCAATTCTTGAATGATTTCCTTGGCCATTGTTTCGGTGGAAATGTCGGCCTTTTCCCCCTTCACCTTGGTCAGCTTTGCCTCGAAGGCATCCTCCAATGTCAGTCTCTTGAGCCGAGCGGTAATGGTCCAATATTCCTTGGGAATGAAGGAATTAATATCCCTCTCCCTTTCGCAGACGATTCGGACGGCTACGGATTGGACCCGCCCGGCGCTTAATCCCCTTCGCACCTTTTCCCAGAGCAAGGGACTAATCTGATATCCTACCAATCGGTCCAATATTCGGCGAGCCTGTTGCGCTTCATACTTGTTCCGTTGAAGTTCGCCCGGGTTCTTCATGGCTTCCAACACGGCCTTCTTCGTAATCTCATTGACCAGAACCCGATATATGCTCTTGTCGCGATCCTTCAACTCCTCGGCGACATGCCAGGCAATTGCCTCCCCCTCCCTATCCGGATCGGGAGCGAGATAAATGGTGCGGACATTTTGGCTAGCCCTCTTCAACTCCTT
>CAYFXP010000375.1:0-5427 GCA_964346935.1 uncultured Syntrophobacterales bacterium | reverse complement strand
CCCTTCCGGCCTCTAAAGGGCCGGCTTTCCCCTGCCTGCTCACCCTCGATGGGTACCCCACTTCTCCAGCAGATTACGCTCAGAAACAACAGTATCCCCCTGAAAAAAGTCCGGAAACCGCGGAGAATCTACGTTTGACATGAGAGTGGCCCCGTGCTCCCCCGAAGGGAATTGTGTTAAAATACAAAAAGGATCAACCGAGTCTGAGGATTGGACAACCTCGATGGCGCGATTTTTAGCCGTAGACGTCGGCGCAAGCACCCTGGATGCGATGGTTTTGGATAGCGATTCAGGGGATCAATTCAAGTTCGTGGCAAAATCGCCGACCCGGGCCCTTGGTGAAAGGATAATGGCCTGCACGAGCAGGAGAATCCTCATCACGGGCCATCAGATGGGCGGCGGCTCTGTCACGGAGGCGATAAAAGCCAAAGCCCGGCATTGCAGGCTCGTGATGACCCGATCCGCTGCTGAGACAATTCATAACCGGGAAGAGAGGGTTAGAGACCTGGGGGTGATAGTGGTTTCCCACAAAGAGGCCAAGCAAGAGGCGAAGAAACGGAATACCTCCCGGTTTTGGGCCGGGGATATCGTGGTCGAGGATATGCTGACCATGTTGAAATCCATGGGGATTGAGCCTGATTTCGATTTCTTCGGAATATGCGTCCAAGACCATGGAACGCCAAAGGGGGAAGCCTCATCCCTCGATTTCCGTCACCGAATATTCAAGGGGATAATCGATAAGGATCCGCGCCCCTCCGCCTTCCTCTTCGAGGCCGACCAGATCCCCTCCTATCTCCGCCGAATGCGGGCCGCTGCGGTGGATGCCAAGGGGATACCGTCGGAAAAGATATATGTCATGGATACGGGGATGGCGGCCATATTGGGGGCGTCGAGCGATCCATCGGCTCGAGGGAAAAAGTCCGTCATCGTTCTCGATATCGCCAGCTCCCATACCCTTGGCGCCCTCCTCCTGGACGGGGAGATCGGGGGGCTTTTCGAGTATCACACCAGGGCGATCACCCCGGAGATTCTCGAGGCTCTCATCGTGGACCTGGCCGAGGGGAGGCTCTCCCATGAGAGAATCATCTCCGAGGGAGGACACGGAGCTTACGCGCGAAAGTCCCCGGGGTTTGATGCGGTGGAGACAATTCTGGCCACGGGCCCCAAGAGGGGGATTCTTGGGGAAACGGGAATAAAAGGGGTCGTTCCAGGGGCGCCCTTTGGAGACAACATGATGACAGGAACCGCCGGCCTCATTCTCGCCATTGCCGGGAGGGAGGGGATATCTCTGGAGGGCGATTGGGGTGGAGAGGGCCTCAACAGTGCGGAAAAACGAGGCTGAGAAGCATGGTACAGCTTAACCTCTTGCTTATTGCCTTTCTCGTAGTGTTCGGGATTCGGTCTTTATTCCAGCTTACCCTCAACCGGCTCAATATCGGTCACCTCCGCAGGGAAGGGAAGCATGTCCCCGAGATTTTTCAGGGATGGGTTGATGGGGAAAAGCTCGCCAGGATGTCCGCTTATACCGCGGAGTCGGGCAATTTCAGCATGGTTGTTACATTATTCGACAAAGCTCTTTTTTTGGCCATCTTGTTGTCCGGTTTCCTTCCCTGGTTGTACGGGACGGTCAGCCGATGGCAATCGGGTTTCGTGGTCCAGGGTTTGGCCTTTTTCGCCGCTCTCGGGATAATCTCCAACGTGGTGCGTATCCCTTTCGGACTATACAGCACTTTTGTAATAGAAGAACGGTACGGGTTCAATACGAGAACCGTTAAACTCTGGTTCTCCGATTGGATTAAAAGCACGGCCATATCGGCGATCTTGAGCGGCTTCCTCCTCTCCCTCCTCCTGGCGTTGGTGTACTATTTCAGGAACACCTGGTGGATATGGGCATGGATGGCGATTGGGGCGTTTGAGCTCATAATGCTGTGGCTGTACCCGGTGCTCATTGCTCCCCTGTTCAACAAATTCGAGCCCATTTTGGACGAGGGATTGAGGGATCGGATCGTATCCCTGATGGAGAAGGCCGGGCTCCGTGTCAAAGGCGTGCTTCAGATGGACGCCGGCAAGCGGAGCAGGCATACCAATGCCTACTTTACCGGGCTTGGCAGGACGAAGCGAATCGTCCTCTTCGACACCCTGTTGGCATCTCATCCCGAGGAGGAAATCGTATCGGTCCTCGCCCATGAGGCGGGGCACTGGAAGAAAAAGCACGTGCTTAAACAACTCGTCCTTATGGAGGTATTTTCTCTGGTTGGGCTTTACATTGTGGCAAAATTGCTCAATTGGCCCTTGATATATCAAACCTTCGGGTTCGGAGAACCGGTGGCGTATGTGGGGCTGTTGCTGGTGGGCGCGCTTTTTAGCCCCCTTGGCTATTTCATTCGCCCCCTCGGGTCGGCCATTTCGCGGAGGTTTGAACGCCAAGCGGATGATGCCGCCGTTGCCTTGACCGGGATGGCCAAACCCATGGGCGATGCCCTCAAGCGGTTGGCCGCCCAAAACCTGGCTAACCTCGTTCCTCATCCGCTCTATGCTTGGTTCTACTATTCCCACCCGCCGCCGATCGAGCGAATTTCACGGCTTGAACAGATGGCAGAACAAGGGCAATGAGGTTCCGGCTTGGGGGTTCTCCGGGCAATAATGCTCCATTCAGTCAATATCGGAGCGGTAATTTGCTGAGCGGTGCAACCTATACAAAAAAGGGGGCGGAAGGCGAGCTTCTGGAAGGGAGGTTTTGTTATGGAGGGTAACGGAGATTCCACATGTGCCAAGTGCTCTGTAAAGGAAAAGATCTGCACCACAGAGGGCGGAAATGGCCCGGATTTCTGTCCGACCAAGAATCGGACTGAAACCATCGGGAGAACGCTGAGGGAATACGAGAAGCCCGAGGTCAGGGAATTCGCGAGGATGGCCTCGATTCAGGAGGCCGAGTGTTATAAGGACCGGCATATTCAGCCCTATGTGTTACATCCTGTCAAGCCCAGAGTTCAGGAGGTCTGCGAGTTCGCCAAGAAAATGGGCTATCGGAAGCTCGGTATCGCCTTCTGCTCCGGCCTCCATTCCGAGGCACAAGCCCTGACGAGGATCCTTGAGGCCCAGGGCTTCAAAGTAGTTTCGGTGGTCTGCAGGGTAGGCTGTTCCCCGAAGGAAACCATCGGGATTCGGGCGGACGAGAAGATACGCATAGGGCAATTTGAGGCAATGTGCAGCCCCATCGTACAGGCGACCATTCTCAATGAGGAGAAGACCGACTTCAATATCATGGTGGGCCTGTGTGTGGGCCATGATTCCCTCTTTTTCAAATACAGCGATGCCTTTACCACTGCCTTGGTCGTGAAGGACCGGGTCCTCGGTCATAATCCTGTCGCGGCCCTCTATACCTTAGGAGTCTATTATGCTCGGATGGTGCGACCGGGGATCGACGCCGTCGATGACCAAAGATAGGGAGGGGAAGAATCATTCAGTCGATTATCCGGAAGGATCAGTATTGAGGGAAAATTACCGTGAAAAAGCTGTTATTCGTACTACTGGTATTTGTGATCTGCACCGGGTTTGAGCAGAAAGGGGAGATCCAAACTTATTACTGGCCGGATCGCATCACCAAGTACGCCGAAGGCTCAGTAGTCAATGGGAAAAGGCACGGGAAATGGACAGAGTGGCACAGGAATGGACAAAGGTCAGGGACAGGCAATTATGATCATGGCAAGAAGGATGGTAGCTGGATTTATTGGTACGACAACGGTCACCCAAGTGCCGTGATGAATTACGAACGAGGTATTTTGTTATTTGCGAAGTCATACAGGCCTAATGGTACTGTGGGATCCCACATTAGAAATGGAACTGGTAAGTGGGTAACCTGGTACAAGAATGGGAAAAAAGAGCAAGAATGTAACTATGTAAACGGGAAATTAACCGGTAAGTTGACTATGTGGTATGAGAATGGGAGAAAGTCATCGGAAGCTGAGTTTCTCGACAATGTTCCACACGGTCAACAGATATATTATTGGCATGAAACCGGGCGTAAGACTTATGAAGGCAAATACTACCACGGCCAAGAGCACGGTAGGTGGATATTCTATGACAAGAACGGAAACATCACTGACGTGAAGGAATACGAATATGGTAAGCTTAAAGAATGGACGAAGTACTAGCCGATAAATATTGCCAGCCTTAGAATCTCATCCTCACCCTATATGTAAGCTTTGTCTCCTTGTCTCTGGGAACTTGAATATCAAACTCAGCAGTGAATGCCTCTGTCTTTGTATATTTATGAGATGAACTGAGCATCACCCAGTCTCCAGGTATCGGCTCAACAACCTTCACAACAACATCCTCCTTCTTATGATTTCTCAAGGAGATTTCGAAGCCCACCTCGTACGTATCATAGGCAATTTTTTTCCAGTGTGTCTGTTTCCTGCTTCCAACGACATCGAAGGCATCGCCGAGTTTTATCCTAACCTTCTCGTCCTTCGGTGTATGGTCTATGGAATCCTCGCCAACAAATTGTAAACTTCCCTCTTTATCATGTTTGTAGACCCTGATCTTACCTTTAGGCAGAGGAATACCCAGGTTATTCTCCTTCTTATTCTCTATCTCCACAAAAACACCGACCTTCTGGTTTGATATCATCCTGCCGTGTCGGTTGCGGTAATAAAACCTTGCGCCATAGAAGAGGAGTTCTTTTCTGACAGGGATGTTATCAGCAGTTACAAGACTGATCTGTTTCGTTTGCTTTTGTTTAATCGTTGCCGGCCTCTGCAAAGTGTATATGTGATACTCAAAGAACTCTTCCTGCTTGAACTGTGGCTCAGCTGGTCGTGCTTCTTTCATAGCCGCCCGAAGCATCTTGTCTTTATATTCGCGTTCATCTTCAACTCTGTTTACGTCTCCCGCAACGAGCTTCAGCTTTGCATTTCTGTACGTCGTCCCACTCTTATTGCTAATGGTCACCCATCCAGAAAGGTCCGCCCTATCGTCTTTATCGTTTAACGTGACAACATAATCCGCCAGCCAGTTAATGCCATTTGTGAGATACGACGTCTCAATCCTCTGGGATTCTGGAAGATTGTTCTCTACAAGCCAAACAAGGGTGGGTTTTGAGATAAGGCTGTCCGGTACTTTAGGGAATATAATCCTTCCAGGATACCCAAAGGTTATCTCGTCATCGATCTTGAATATGGGCCCACCGTTATTAGATAAAAGTGTGGCCGTTACGATCTCCTCCCTCTCCGTGTACGGATTCCTATAGTATAGTTTCACCTTTTTGCCCACATATTTGTCGAGGAGCTTCTGCGGATTGAGCAGATCATACTCGTAGTTCTGCTCGAGGATTTGAAGGCTTTGAGGATCTATAAGTGATCTTATATAGACACTTGTAGGAATAATCTGAGATGCCACATCCATAAACCTCAACTCCCTTATCCC
>CAYFXP010000374.1:0-1971 GCA_964346935.1 uncultured Syntrophobacterales bacterium | reverse complement strand
TCCGTCAAAAATTCAATAGGTTTATTTGCTGATCTATGTGTCGTATCTGCGTGTGCGGGACAACCAAAAACGAGGGATAATGCAGCCAGCCCAATACTTGCTGATACTTTGATCAAATAGTGGAATGAGAACCCAGGGAGATTCTCTTTCAAAGATATGAGCGCTTTCATTGCATAAAAAGGCCAAGCCGAACCGTTAGATTCGTTGCAAGCGAGAACCTGGGGTTTTAGCGGTCTCATCCCGGCGTTCGCCTTTAGGTTCAGCCGTGGTATAGCCTTTGATACCAATACTGAGCATGGCAATGAGCTTACGGCTAAAGCCCTCCGTATTCATAGGATCATCATCTTAAAGCTCAAAACCAGAAAAAACAGAACCGGTGCATATGTCAGAAGCAAATTGGAAAGGAACTTGAAGCTCGGCCGCAAATGAAGATGTGCTTAGGATCAGTTGGAAAGGAAGCGTTTTGACTCTATCGGGGACTGAAATACAAAAAGCCTCCAAGCAGGTCTAAAAAGCCCTCGGAGGCTGCGTATGGACCCCCTCAAAACGTTGTCTCATGACACACCGCAGAAGTTTGGAGTTATGAGTTCATCCACATCTTTTTTTTATATCACAAAGGTAAGCAAAGGAAAACAAGTTTGTGAAATCGGACTGAGGAACCCTAAAATTATCCCTTATCTTCTGACCGTCATCTCACAAGGATTTCCTTCCTCATTGCTCGTTCTAACCGACCATAAACGCATTTGTGGCAGGGAGGGGCAGAGTTTACCGGTCAAACACGGGGATGGGGCACACGAGAATGGGTGATCCCACATCACCGAAATTGATCCCCCGTGACAAATCTTTGATACCTCTTGATTTTCTTTCAGAAACCTGATTAAATGAACCCCAACGGTGTAAGTTGTAAGGAGTTTTTCAAGGATCGTATGTAAAAATCGTAGGGTTATGTTCGTACTCTACGGTTTTATGATGGACCCGGAAGCCGTTACAACTTACCTGAAAATCTTAATGGGAAGGGGGTGAGTTGTGATGGCCAAGGGGCAGGTTAAATGGTTTGACCAGAAGAAGGGCTATGGGTTTATCACCCAAGAAGACGGGGATGACCTATTTGTCCACTACTCCGCCATTAACAGAGATGGATTCAAGACCCTTGACGAGGGGGATGAAGTTGAATTTGAAGTCTCCCAGGGCAAGAAGGGTCTTCAAGCCACAAATGTCACGATATTGGAATGAGATAGGGGGAGTACCGCCATCAAGAGACCCCGGGGTTCGTTTTTTCCCCCGGGGGTCTCCTTGTCCATGGAAAAGACAGGCAAAGCAATAGGCATGGAAGATAGTAATCAAGAATAATGAGAGAGGGGTGATAGGTTTGAAAGGAACGATAAAGAGAATTATCCGGGAAAGGGGATTCGGGTTCATCAGCGCAGAAGATGGAAGAGAAATCTTCTTTCACCGCTCCGCTTTGGAGGGGACAGATTTTGACACTCTGGAAGAGGGCAACAGCGTTGAGTTCAATGCGGAGAGAGGTCCTAAAGGTCCCCGGGCGGTGAATGTAAAGATGACAGAGGCCTAGCGTAAGGCGTAACCTTATTCAATTTCCTCGATATATTTACGGTAGAGCCCTCGAAATTGATGGTAAGTCAGCTGTAAGGCCCGGGCTGCTCTTCTCTGATTGTATTTAGCCTTCCGAAGTGCCCGCCGCAAGAGACGAACCTCTAACTCACGAACTGCATCTTTGAAGGGTTTGTCCATGAGGCCCTCGAAGGAGGGTTCGCCGGCTTCGAGCGCGAGATGTCCCTTCATAGGCAGTCGATCTTGCCGATGGGGAGGGCGAAATGGGTTGAAGTCGATATCCGTGATCAACGCCGAATCCGATCTATACACCGCGCGCTCAACCAGGTTTTTCAATTCACGGACATTACCGGGCCAGGAATAACCTTCCAGTGCCGCAATGGCTTCGTCGGTGAATTG
>CAYFXP010000373.1:0-7350 GCA_964346935.1 uncultured Syntrophobacterales bacterium | reverse complement strand
ATTAGCTGGAGGGAGGGGAAAATCCGGTGGGATAAGGAGGGCGGAATCAAGAGCCGAAGCTCTGGATGTTTTTCAAGAGTTAATGAGTACGCACATTAAGGGTTTACCCGTATCAAAGGTTCTCGTTGAGGAGAAGATAGAAATCCGGAATGAGTACTACGTGGGCATTACCATCGATCCTACGTTTTATAAGCCAATCCTTTTATTCAGCTCAAAGGGGGGGATGGAGGTTGAAATCATTGCGAGGGAATCTCCGTCCGCCTTAGGCCAATACATTGTCAATCCTCGCTACGGGATACCTTCCCATGAAATTCTAAGGTTAATTGGGGAGTCAGGCATTTCAGATGAACTATCTGCCCAGTTGATCCATATCATCAAGAGACTCTATACCATTTTTGTCAATTTTGACGCAACGCTCACTGAAATCAATCCCCTGGCTGAATCATTGGATGGGATGTTGATCGCTGTTGACGCTCGACTAAATATCGACAATAACGCCCTCTTCAAGCATTCGGAGTTGGAGGGACTAAAAAAAGACATCGTCGATAACAAGGAGATTTACCTGAGAGGTAAGGGGGTGGACTTTGTATATATTGGTGGTAATGTTGGGTTAATCTGCGCGGGGGCTGGAATGACCATGGCAACGATGGATCTGGTCAACGCCATGGGCGGCAAACCTGCTTGTTTTTGCGATGTAAGCGCGGGGATCAATCCCGAGAGCATGGAGCTCGCACTGCGGACAGTGTCGAGTTTGGATGGCGTTCAGTCGATCTTAATAAATATGTTTGGCGGTTTAACCAGGATGGACGAGGTGGCAAGCAGCTTCCTAGCAGCATGGCAGAACATGGGAGGGATATTCCTCCCGATAGTCGTTCGGCTTGAGGGGACGAATGTGGAAGAAGGTCGGAGAATAATGAGGGAGAACGGTTTCGAGATGTTTACGAACCTGTATGACGCCGTACAGAAGGCTGTGGACTTGGTGGGGTGAATGAGCATATTGGTTGGTAGAAATACGAGGCTGATTGTTCAAGGGATGACTGGCCATCAGGGTTCCTTTCACGCACGTCGAATGCTACAAGATGGGACGAATATTGTAGCGGGGGTGGTTCCAGGAAAGGGTGGGCAGGATTTTGACGGGATTGAGATATTCGATACGGTGTTGGAGGCAAGATTAGCTAAGGACGCCAATGCATCCATCATGTTTGTCCCTCCAAAGTTCGCCTCCGCGGGCATCATGGAGGCGATTGATGCCGGAATTGAGGTTGTCGTTTGTATCACGGATGGGATACCTGTCCATGAAATGATGGAAATAAGGGAGAGACTACAAGAGGAAAAGACATGGCTGATAGGGCCGAATACTCCGGGAATGATTACCCCGAAAGAAGCGAAACTCGGCATTATGGCCATTCACGCCTTTAGAAAAGGCCATGTCGGTATAGCTACGAGAAGTGGTTCTCTTACCTATGAGATAGCTTATGAGTTAACGAGGGCTGGACTGGGCCAATCTACAGTGGTTGGCTTGGGAGGGGATTACATAAAGGGCGCTGATTTCATTGATATCGTCCCGCTGTTCGAAAACGATCCGGACACTCACCTCGTTGTCATGGTGGGGGAGATCGGGGGAACCGATGAGGAAAGGACGGCGGAGTACATACGTACAAGATGTTCCAAGCCGTATGTCGCCTATCTGGCTGGTAGCTCTGCCCCACCTAATCAACAGATGGGGCATGCCGGGGCAATCGTTTCTCAGGGGAGGGGGACTTTCCAATCAAAGATAGAGGCCTTCAAAAAGGCTGGTATCCCTGTGGCCAAATATCCAAGAGAAGTGAAGGACATTGCCCTTGAATTATTGAGATAGGTTTTATTACTGACACTCAATTCTTGGAGGTTTAGGGGGTGGCCGAAAATGACGGAGAATTCTAAGAACATAAGATTTGAAACGGATGAAAGAATTGCCACTATTACGATAGATCGTCCTGAAAGAAAGAATGCCATTGATATTGATACAACGCTGGAACTCCGGGCTCTTGTCGACCAGATTAAACAGGATAGTAAAATCTCAACCCTCATATTAACAGGAAGCGGGGAGGAAGCATTTATCTCGGGGGGAGACTTAAAATACTTCAAAACGCTTGATAGCCTCCATAAAGGAAGGGAGATGTCGATATTGTGCGGGGACTTGCTCGACAGCATTGAAGGGCTTGATATTCCTGTGATTGGTGCTATTAACGGATACGCCTTTGGGGGAGGGTGTGAATTTGCTTTGGCATGCGATTACAGGATTGCTTCAAAAGAGGCCAGATTTGGATTCCGGCAGATCAACGTGGGGATCATGACGTCGTGGGGAGGTGGAAAACGATTGGTTCGGACTTTGGGGAGATCAAAGGCGCTTTTGCTGATGTTGACAGGAGATATTATCTCGGCTGAAGAGGCTCATAGTTTGGGCCTTGTTGATAGGGTGGTCGAGAAGAATGAGGTTCTTGCATCAGCCAAAGAACTGGCGAAGAGAATATCCAAAAACGCTCCTCTTTCCATTCGGTCTATAAAGAGGCTCGTACATTCGTGCGTGGATATGTCAAGTAGAGACGCTAACTTATTAGAGACAGAATTGTTCTCCATCCTTTGGGGTTCTGAGGATCACGACGAGGCAGTGGAGGCCTTTTTTGCCAAGAGGGAGCCTCAATATAAGGGGAAGTAGAAACGCGACACCATTTCTGATATCCATGGAAGAAGGCCGCGTGTCCCGGTATGGATGGCGAGCTGCCCCCTCAGGGCCCGTGTTATTCCCGGAGACGCTCTTAACCTCAAGAAATCGTAATTACTCTCAGAAAATGCTTGACAAATAAAATTATATTTAATAACTAAGGAGACACTTCATACATTGAGCGCTCTCAGGGAAGGGGGGTGATCATGGGGGAATGGGCTCGGCAACACCAGGGGGGACGTACGGTCAAGTTCCTGGGTTCGCCGAAATCTTATTTCAAAGGGGGGTCACCATGAAAAGCAAATACGTAATGGGGATTATCGGGCTTGTTTTTGTCGTAGGATGCTTGTTTCCATCCACTGCGCCTGCGGTGGACAAGGTAGTGCTCGGCCACCCCGCTGCACTTTCGGGGAAATACGCCAAGGCCGGAGCCCAGTGTCAATGGGGCATAAGGGCAAGCATCAAATGGATTAACGAGGTGAACGGTGGAATCACGATAGGGGGCAAAAAGGTTCCCCTTGAGTACAAAGTCTATGATTGTGAATCCAGAAAGGAAGGCGTGACGAGCCTTATCGAGCGGTTGATCACCGTCGACAAAGTTCATGCCATTCTCGGCGCGTACAGCTCAGGACTTACCCTTACCGGTGCACCGGTGGCCGAAAAATATGGGAGGGTCTACATTTCCCATATGGGTGCCAGCGAACGGATCTTTCAACAGGGTTTTGAATATGCAGTTCAGGCGCTCTCACCCGCGGGCCTCTACCAAACGGGGGCCTTGGAGATGTTTCGGAGTCATGACCCGAGGGCAAAGAGGCTCGCCTTTGTCTTTGAGGACAGTGAGTTTGCCCGGATGGTTCTGCTGGGGGTGGCAGGCAAGGCAAAGGAACTGGGCTTTGACGTCGTCTTCAACCGAACGTATCCCGGGGCCGTGACTGACATGACCCCGCTCCTTTCCGACCTGAAGGCAACCAAGCCGGAGCTCATCGTCGGCGGGGGGCATTTCCCGGATGGCCAGCTCATGGCCCGGCAGATGGCGGACCTCGATATCGATGTGAAGGGCTTCTCGCTGATGGTTGCCGCGACGCTTCCCGCCTTTTATAAGGCATTGGGCTCCAAGGCAGAGGGGGTGTCCGGTCCGGCTCAGTGGGAATTTGGGGCGAAGTACAGCCCTCAGGCAGCGAAAAAGCTGGGCATCGAGTGGTATGGACCCACCAACGAGGAGTGGATCAGGTTTGCCAAGGGGTTTTCCGGGGGCGAGGACCCGGATTATCACGCCGCCGGGGGTGGAGCATCACCTTTAATGTTTGCGAGGGCAGTAGAGGTGGCCAACAGCGTCGATTCGGATAAGGTCAGAGCGGCCTTCAATAAGCTCCACCTCATGACCTTCTTCGGTGATTTGAAAATTGACCCGACAACAGGCCTTCAGACCGCACATTCCATGGTAACGGTCCAGTGGCAGGGCGGAAAGAAGGTCATTGTGTGGCCTCCGTCGGCCGCCACGGGGAAGCTTTACTATCCGATGCCTACCTTCGCGGAACGGGCCAAGGGGGAAAAGGCTATTCCGTAATGAGAGTCGGCGAATTTCTCCTCCCCGACGTCTCCCGGTCGGGGAGGAGAAATGTGTTCTCCCGCTCATACACGAAAAGAACGAAACCGGTTGTGAGGACGGGCAGATTATGGTTGGACAACAGTTAATCGGTAATCTAATCCAGGGGCTTGTGCTGGGCGGGGTTTACGGTATGGCAACCATGGGGCTCTGCCTGATCTTCGGGGTTTTACAGGTGGTTAATGTTGGGCATGGGGCCTTTATCATGGTGGGGGCCTTTATCACCCTGTGGATGTTCACCGCATTGGGGTTGATCCCGATCATCGCCATCCCGGTGGCCTTGATTGTGGGCATGGCGCTGGGGTTTATCTTCTTCTACACCGCGCTGCGGAGATTGATCGGGGCTCCTGAGCTCGCCTCGCTGCTGGCCACGTTTTCCATAGGGATGCTCCTCGAGGAGGTGGTCAAAATCATCTTCGGCACCGAGTTTCGGGGCTACAACTGGATCGTGGGCAAACTGCCCCTTTTCATAACGGTTCTCCCCATGAGCAAGGTCTACGCTTTTGTCGGCAGCGTAGCGATGGCCATACTTCTCTACATCTGGTTCAGCAAGACGAGGGCGGGTACGGCGGTGAGGAGCGTGGTTGAGGACAGTGAGGGCGCACGGGTGTGTGGGGTGAACGTGGATTGGGTCTACGCCTTGAGTTTCTCCATAGGAATCGGGCTCACCGTCGTGAGCGGCATCTTCCTTACCATGTTCATACCGGTGGGTATCAATCCGTACATGGGCGGGGGGTATACCCTGAAATCCTTTGTCATAGCAGTATTGGGAGGGCTGGGATCTCCTTACGGTGCCTTTTTCGGCGGGTTGATCTTCGGCCTCATTGAAAACGGTTCGTATACCCTCTTTTCCCTTATACCCGGGGTAGTGCCCTTCGCGTTAACGCGATTTTTGTCCTTTGCGATCCTCCTCATCATACTCCTGATTAAGCCTACCGGGCTTTTGGGGACAAAATGAGAGCACGAGGAGAAAAATACTATCCGCTGATCCCTGTCCTTGCAGGCTACCTCATCTTGTTCTTGATCGGTAAGAATGTGCCGGGCATGTGGCAGCTCATGGCCATGATTGCTTTCTACTGCGCTTTGGGGCAGGCCTTTAACATCTTCCTCGGGATGACGGGATACGTGGATTTTGGCTACGTAGCCTTCCTCGGCCTTGGCACCTATGGGATGGCATTGAGCGTGTCGCGCTTATGGCAGGTTGAGGGACTAGGTATGGGAATCATCGTTATAGGCCTCATCCTCGCTGTGGTTATGGCAGGTCTGCTGTCCATGGTTGTGGGTGCGGTGGCCTTGAGGCTGAGGGGAGCCTATTTCGCCATCGCCACCATCGGGGTGAACGAGGGGTTTCGGTACCTCATCGAGGGGGCGAAGATCTGGGGGGGCTCGGAGGGCATCATCTTTTCGGGACATCTGAAGAAGGCTTTTGGGAAGGCAACAGCCAGCCAACTGACCACGTTCTGGGCCGATGTCATGGTGTTCGGCATAGCCGCTATCGCTGCCTTTATAACCATCTATTACATGAGGAGCAAGATCGGGTATGCCTTGACGGCACTGAGGGAAGACGAGGATGCGGCCAAGGTGATGGGGATCAATGTGACCAAATTCAAGATCATCGCCTTTATCACCAGTGCCTCACTTGCCGGATTGGTCGGAGCTTCGGCATGGGCACTGAAATTGACGTATGTATTTCCGCCCGATGCCTTTGAGATTTACTACACGATTGAAGCCGTCATTGTCGTTCTTCTGGGGGGGGCTGGGACCCTCCTCGGCCCCATTGTGGGAGCGCTCATCTATGGGCTGTCCAAATACTGGCTTGCCGTCATTATCCCAGGGTTTCAGCTCCTCATCTTCGCGCCGATCATCATCTTTATCATCGTGGCGTTTCCGGAGGGGATCATCGGCGTGGTGAAGCCGAAGTTCAAGGGGACGGCATTGGAACGCTACGTTCTCTGAGGGAAGGTATGGCTCTATTAAAGCTCGAGAACGTAACGAAGCGGTTCGGCGGTCTGGTTGCGGTCGATGATGTGAGCCTTGAGATCGAAACCGGCGAGGCTATTGGCATCGTGGGCCCCAACGGCAGCGGAAAGACCACCCTCTACAATGTCATCAGCGGGGTTTACCCAGCGGACGGGGGGAGGGTTATCTTTGAGGGGAATGACATAACCCCTCTGCGGCCTTACAAAAGGGCCCCACTGGGGATCGGGCGAACCTTTCAGATTCCGAGGCCCTTCAGTTCTGCCACCGTGCGGGAGAATGTGGCAGTCGGGGCCATGTTCGGCACCCTCAGCGGCAAAGTGGGCGTGGATGAATCCCTGGAGATCGCCGATCGCTATGTCGAGCTCGTGGGGCTTACACCCCACACGGATAAGGCGGCAGGGTCCCTGACCCCTGTGGAGAAAAAGCTGATGGAGATTGCGCGTGGCCTTGCCATGAGGCCCAAGCTCCTCCTTATGGATGAGGCCTTGGCCGGAATGCACCCCAGGGATATCGACGAGATGGTTGCGTTTCTCAAGAAGATAAAGGAGGAGGAGAATATCACCATTATGGCCATGGTTGAACACATCATGCGCGCGGTGGTGGGATTCGCCGAGAGGGTCATGGTGATGCATCAGGGAAAGAAGTGGATCGAGGCGCCGACGGCCGAGGCCTTAAAGGATCAGCGGGTCATCGATGTTTACCTTGGACGCCGGGCAGAGGAATGAGAATATGTTGAGCGTTGAGAACCTGGAATCCGGATACGGACCGATGCAGGTGTTGTGGGGACCGAGCCTGGAGATCGAAAGCGGGTGCATAACGTCCTTGCTCGGGCCCAATGGGGTCGGAAAAACGACGCTGCTGCGGACCGTCTTCGGGTTGATAGGGCCTTGGGCGGGGAAAATCATTTACGAGGGTAACGATATCACCCATTTGCAAACTCATAAGAAGGTGGAGTTGGGCATCGTGCTCGTTCCCGAGGGGAGGCACCTCTTTATCGGGATGAACGTCCACGAGAATCTCATCATGGGGGCCTACCCAAAGGAGGCCCTCAAGAACATGG
>CAYFXP010000372.1:0-5272 GCA_964346935.1 uncultured Syntrophobacterales bacterium | reverse complement strand
CCATCAATACCGGCGAGATTATTCTGAAACGCTCAGCACGGGAGAAGGGCCTGGGAAACTCCGTATGATTGCCTCGATATTTACACTCCTATTGGTTCTGGGAATTCCCATCGCCTTTGTCTTGGGGATCAGCAGCGTCCTCTATCTCTTGAAAACTGAGATGCCCTTCGTTTTAGTCTCCCAGAGGGTCTTTGTGGGGCTTGATAACTTTCTCTTGCTGGCCGTTCCTCTTTTTATACTCGCCGGGAAATTGATGAATGCATCCGGGATTACGAGTCGATTGGTTAATTTCTTCTACATCCTCATTGGCCACATCCGGGGAGGGTTGGCCTACGTAAATATCATTGCCAGCATCTTCTTCGCGGGCATCACGGGGGCCGGGGCCGCGGACACGGCCGCAATCGGGTCGATCATGATTCCTGCTATGAAGAAGGAGGGCTACTCGTCTGAATATAGCGGGGCTGTAACCGCCATATCCTCTACCATTGGCCCAACGATCCCACCGAGCATTGCCATGGTGGTTTATGGCGCCATTTCTGAGACCTCCATTGCGAGGTTATTCCTGGCGGGATTTATTCCGGGTCTCCTCTTGGGGTTCGCCCAGCTGG
This sequence comes from uncultured Syntrophobacterales bacterium, assembly GCA_964346935.1. GTDB lineage: Bacteria > Desulfobacterota > BSN033 > WVXP01. The sequence continues at coordinate 4,664 of CAYFXP010000372.1, read as the reverse complement.
TGGTTGCGGCGTACTACGCCAGGAAACAGGAATTTCCAGTAAGAGAGAAGGTGCTCTCGGTCCGAACCGTGACCGAGGGTTTCTTCAATACGCTTTTGGCCATTCTGATGCCGGTAATCTTGCTCGGAGGCATTTTGAGCGGTGTCTTTACGCCTACTGAAGCCGCAGGGGTCGCGGTACTCTATGCCGCAATTGTCGGCTTTTTTATCTATCGGGAACTCAAGGTATCGACCTTTTTGAGCATCCTGTATGAAACAAGTATCCTGACCGGGACTGTCCTCATAATCCTGGCGATGGCTCATTTGTTTGGGTGGATACTGGCAGCCGAGGCGATTCCTGAGATTGTCGCCAAGGCTATGACTTCGGTAACGCAAAATCCTATCCTCATTTTACTGTTGATAAACGTCATGTTGCTGTTTGTTGGGACCTTTATGGAGACCTTAGCTGCGATTATTCTTTTAACGCCAATCCTGCTGCCCCTGGCTCAGAGCATTGGCCTTGATCCCGTCCATTTCGGGGTGATCCTGGTGGTTAATCTCAACATCGGACTTGCGACACCACCTCTGGGGGTTTGCCTGATCGTTGCTTCGCCCATCGCGGAGATTCCCTTGGAGAGGATTGCCTTAGTCGCCATACCGTTTCTAATCGCCTCCATTTGCGTATTACTCTTCATCTCCTACGTTCCCCATGCGGTCATGTTGGTGCCAAATCTCCTTATGCGGTAGCGGGATGATGCACAGTCGACGGTGCTCGAGTCATACATGACTGAAATCCTTAAACGGGAGGCAACCAGATGGATGGAAGAAGGATAAAGGCCGGTGTGATTGGGGTGGGAAGAGTCGCCATGGCCCACCTCAATGCCGCTATGGACCTTAGGGATGGGATGGAGTTGATGGCTATTGCTGACGTTCGGGCCGATCGGGCCAAAGAGGTTGCAGAAGAATTCGGAGTAAGAAATGTCCATTCTGACTATCGTGATCTTCTCGCGGATCGGGAAGTAGAGGCAGTAATCGTTTGCTTGCCGAACCATCTCCATTATCCCGTCTGCAGAGATGCTGCAAGGGCCAAGAAACACATCTTGGTTGAAAAGCCCATGGCCATGGATCTAAGAGAAGCGGACGAGATGATTGAGGAGGCCCGGGCACATGGAGTTACATTGATGGTTGGTCAGAGCAGGCGGTTTTCCGACGCAATGAAGGAAATCTTCAATAGATTAGACGAAATCGGGGCGCCCTTTCGTATCGACATCAACTTCCTGGTCAGCTTCCCCCAACCTCCAACTGACTGGTGGAAGAGTTCCGAAAAAGCAGGGGGATTGGTGATTCTTCTCCAGGGCAGCCATTCCGTTGACACGATCCTCTGGTTGTTGAACAAAATCCCGTCAACGGTCTTTTCAATCTCTAAAAGACAAAATCCCCTGTGGGAAGGGGAGGACGAGGCGAATATCGTGTTGGGTTTCGATTCTGGGGAATTGGCGGCGGTCCATCTTTCGCTGAGTACATCCCCGGATCTCCATGAGGCCATCATTGTGGGCCCGAAAGGAACCATGAGGCTGTTTGAGTTCCCCACGGGGAAAACGTTTGGCTTTTCCTACCGCTTGGATGTCAACGGTCAAACCGTTCTGGAAGGGGAACAAGTTCCCAGCCTTTTTACGGTTCAATTAAGGGAATTTTTGGAGGCAATCCGGGACAACCGCCTGCCTATTGCCTCCGGTGAAGAAGTGAGAATGACAATGCTGGTCTTGGATGCAATCCGGAGATCCGACCGGGAGGGAAAAGTCGTTCACCTGGATGACGTGGGTTCAGCCAAGAAGTGAAGGGGGAATGTGAGGAGAGTAGGGCCCTAATAGTCGATTTGACGCTATCATAGACCACACTCTGCTTTTTCCAGGACATAGTAGAAGGGGGAAAATTATGGAAGCTGTTCCAACACATCTAACAGGAGGGGAATTCTTCAGGAATTTGTTTGACCTCGAAGGGAAGGTAGCCGTCATCGTCGGAGGGACGGGTCACCTCTGCGGTGCCATGGCGAGAGGACTCCTGCAAGCGAGGTGCACGGTGGTGCTGGTTGGGCGGAATGAGGACAAAGCCCAGGATCACTTCAAGGAATGGGGCGTTGGCCCCGAGCGCGCGCGCTTTTGCAGGGCCGATGTTACCGTGCGGCCCGAGGTCGAAAGCATCATCCCACCAGTTTTGGAATGGTATGGCGGAATCGATATTTGGATTAATGGAGCGGGTCTGCTATCTCCTACGCCGTATACTGAAATCTCCGATGACGAATTCTCAAACCTGATCAAGGTCAACCTGATGTCGGTTCATCTGGGATGCCAGACCATCGGCAAGCACTGGATCGATGGGAAACGAGGGGGCTCCATTATCAACGTTGCATCCATGTCCGCGATTCGGCCTTTGAGTCGAAACTTCACATATAGCTTGGCGAAGGGCGCGCTCTGGAACCTGACACAGAACCTGGCGCGAGAATGGGCGCCTCACGGCATACGGGTGAATGCAATCTCTCCGGGATTCTTTCCCACGGAAATGAACCGAGCCATACTGGACAAATCCCGGGTGGACGCAATCATGTGGCACACGCCCATGGGACGGTTCGGTGAGCCGGAGGAGCTGATCGGCGCGACGCTGCTGCTGGCATCGGAGAGGGCTGGGAGCTTCATTACGGGGACCAATCTGATTGTGGACGGAGGCTTTTCAGTCACCTCAATCTGACGGGGACCATAGCTATGGCTTTGACACCACGGGAGAGAATAATGCGGGTTATATTCAATTTTTCGATCAAAAAGGAGCCTGTCCCTTTTTTCTTTTTTCCTCGAGGAGGATAAGGATATAACTGAATGAATACTTGGATTTCTCGTAACAGTATCAATAACATTTACACCTTATATAAGAGACTGGACTACACCCCGAACAAAAAAAGTGTGCCACAGTGTCAGTTAGTCAACTCGCCACAAATTTCAGGTGAGCCTGGAAATAGGCATCGACCTCAGGGGGAACCGAGGTAAACCGAATCAATTGGGTGGGCCCTTTCTTCCCGGGATGCTCGATTACCTTGCCGTAGAAATCCCTAGCCGACAGCTTTTCATCTACATCTCCCAAGCTCATCCTAAGGTTGGTCAAGACACTAACCGACCCACGTAATGTAATCTCGGCGCAATTCTTTGAAAGCCGGATCACGGAACCTTCGAGCTCTTTCTTCCCAACGTCTTTGCCTTCAAGCACCGTGTACCGTAACGGAATCTCCCGTGTCAAGGCGACCAAGGCCGGGTCTTTAGCCTCCAGAGCAAGGTTGTAGTATCCAGCGATGCCACCAACCTCGTAAATCCTTAATGGCGTTTCGGCTCCTTTAGGAAGTACATCCCGCTGAGCGTCAATACGCAAGATCTCCCCCACTTCTTGGCGTACGGATTCGGAGATGAGTATCTGTCCACCCACGGTATAGGACTCGATCCGGCTTGTCATGTTTACGCCGCTCCCGACCACAGCATACTTACTTCTCTTGCTTGAACCAATATTGCCAACGATAACCTCGGTTTCATTGAGGCCAATCCCCATTTCCAACTCGGGCAGGCCCTGTTCACGGTTCTGCTCGTTTACCTTTGCCATTGCGTTCTGCATCTCTATCGCGCAGGCGATTGCCCGCTGAGAACGATCTGACATCTCCTGCGGGGCTCCAAAAATGACCAGCAGCGAATCGCCAATGATCTCATTGATGGTGCCATTGTACTGGAGGACGACGTCCACCATAACTTCGAAGTATGAGTTGAGCATTTGAACCACTTGCTCGGGCTTGAGTCGCTCGGAGAGGGCCGTGAAGCCTCTCAGATCGGTCATCATGATGGTGACCTTTCGTTTCTCTCCTCCCAATTCCAGCGCCGAAGGGTCTTCGAGCAGCGAGTTCATCACCTCAGTCGAGAGGTAGCGGCCGAACATTTTCTTGATAAGCTCCGATGATTTTTCAAGATCCTCCGATGTGTGAGAGAGTAATGTGGAAAGGGTATTCTTCTCCTTCAATGCTCTCTCCAATCGGAAGGTCAGGGTTTTGAGCTCTTTGTCAATTTTGCCGAGCAGTTGGAATGCCACTTCTTTCTCATCATCGGAGATGTCCGTCTTCAGAATAGTATCTTTCAACTCATCAAGATCAGTGTTCATACAGGGAGCCCTTCATGAATTTACTTCTCGTGAATCAGGACAGGCACGAGTGTATAGTTATGAAAATCGCACCGCCCTTCTGCCCCAGGGCCAATTTCTCCGAAAGTAAAGAATCCAACCAATGGAACATCCCACAACTTGCGAATGGCGGAAATTTCATCTTCAACCATTCGACCAAGTGCAAGATGACGCGCCCTGCACGAAAACAGCACGATAGCGTCTCCCCTGGGAACTTGTTGTCTGAATTTCGACATTTCTTCAATGGCGTGCTCAATAATCTCAGATCCAGGTGACATGCCAAACCGTACTTTTGCGCCTTCAGGTACCGTCCCCCCATAAACTATGGATTTGTCGTCGGTGATCCACATTGCTGATCTCATTACCGACGAGCCATCCTCACGTATCCAGACCAGGGGATATTCAACAGCAAGCACAAGATCAGAACCATCAGTACCAATGTTCAGGTATTTGTTGTATACATCTAAGACAGGCTCATCATCA
>CAYFXP010000371.1:0-3680 GCA_964346935.1 uncultured Syntrophobacterales bacterium | reverse complement strand
GGATCTCTTCAAGGCCTATCTGGATCGCGAGATCTGTATCGTTAATCCCCTCTTCTCCACGGTGATGCAGGATAAGGGGCTCTTGGCCCATATGAGGGATGATTATCCGCAACTCAGGGACCTCATCCCGGAGACATATATCCTTTCGCCCGATGTACTCGCACGAGAGCGAACATTGGCGGACCGTATAAGGAATGGAGAGGAATTCATCCTGAAACGGAGGGTCTCATATGGTGGAAAATGGGTCAAACTGGACCCATCCGATGTTCGGAGAAGCTTCGACTCCCTGCTCGGTGAGGTACCGTATGAATGGATTGCCCAGCGCCGGGTGGGATTTCCCAAGGGCGTCTTTCTCTACGTCGATAACGCCCGATACGAGATGGGCCACTACTATTACAACATCAACTCCTTCGGGGAATCCTTCTTCCTCCGGGTCTCCCCCGGAGATCGAAACACCCCCATCAACGCCTCCCAGGGGGGTGCTGCAACCTCTTTGATCGTCGTTCGCCGCCTATCTTGAGCCCTTTCCGCTCTAACCATGCCCTCGGCTACGAGGGTTTTTCACTCCAATTCGATGGTTATAATCCTCCTCGCCTCCTCCATGTCCCGGCGGACAAGGGAGCCATCCTCATGGTTCAAAACGACGAAGAGAGGACATCGATATCCTTGATGGGCAAGCCCGATTCCTTCTCCCAACCTCATTCTTTCCCGCAGCCTGTGAAATGATCCGAGCTTCCTCACCTCTTCCAACCCCTTGATACCCTTAAATATCCCCTCCCGGGAAGGGAAGAATTCCAAAACGGCGGTGCTCTTTTCGAACTTGGGAACGAGCACTCCCCCCTTGCCCAGGGAGGTGGAGAAGGTCACCTCATCGAGGTCTATGCCGAAGGATAGTCTCATCATCTCCGACCGATACCCCCCCACTCGTGCACCCACCTCGAGGATCTTGGGCCCCATGGGGGTATAGACCATATCGATATGGGCAGGTGAGTTAATCAAATGGAGGGCCCGAATTCCCTCCTCGGCAACGCCCTCGATGGCCGCCACCTGCGATGGTTCGAATTGAGCTGGTACCATCCGGGCGAATACGTGATAATCCTGGATCCCTATCTCCTCGGCCGCCACCAATTCCACAACGGGGGAATGGTAAACATTCCCCTCCGGTGACACGAAGGAGTCGATGGAAAGCTCCCTCCCCTGGAGAAACTCCTCCAGCAGTAATCCCCTTTTCAGGGTAACGCCATGACGGCTGGCCGTCTCATCCATGCGGCTCACAACCATGCGAAGGGTTTCGCCCAATTCACGGAACCCGTCACACCGAACAACCAATTGGCTCTTGAACAGGTTTCTCGGCTTGATCATCAGGGGAAAGCCGATCCGGAGGTGCCGAGGGTGCGTGCTCGGGTCCTCGATCAATTGAAATGGAGGCGCGATGGAGGGGTTGTAGGCAATCATGTGCTTGTGCATTAAGTACTTATCGCTCAGCCATTCGGCCTCTTCCAATCCAATTCCCTTCCTACCCAAGGCCATGTTCAACACCGCAAATTCCCTTACCCGCTTCTCCCTTCGATTTATGACCGTCAGTATTCCATCCCTGAACGGCAACCCCTTGGCCTTCTCCATCAATCCATCCAGGTGTTGGGGATCGAAATCTATAACGTAGTCAACCTCTTCCCTCCCGGTAAATTGCTCCCCCTTTTCCCGAAGTACCGCGATGCGATACCCCCTCTCCTTCAGGGTCCGGCAGAACCGTTGGATCCCAGTGAATAAAACGATATCCCTCTTCATGCTCGGAGAAAGCCCCCGCGTGACATCGGATCAACCCGCGGTACGAAGAGGCCGAAGGTCGAATAGATCATAGACCCGATTAATAATTTCCCTCGCCCTCTTGTTGAGCCTCATGGGGGATTCGACGATTTGGAAGGGAAAGAGAATCCGACAAATCCTCGTCAGTTCGTCATGGAAAACAACGATACTCCCCTTACGGGGAACCCCATCGGTGAGGATGAACTCATCATCACCTCCGAAATCCTGGTACCCCAATCCCGGCCGCATGAATTCTATGCGATGCCCATTGGGGTCGTATCGGTAGATTCCGGATCTCACATCTCCGCCTACTTTCAGGGGAACATGCTCCTTGTTGAAGAGTATAACATGGGCGCCCGCAATTGGCTTTCGATAAGCCTCGTTTAAGGCATCCACATCGATCTCGTAATCTACATCCAAGAATTCGAGAATATGAAACACATCCATGGGAATCGCGCCGTTTCTTGCGTGGAGCATGGAGAGCATGGGAAAGGCCCCCGTGTACCGGGTATTGCATTCCACCGGGTAGACTTCATTTGCCTCCTCATCGACAACGAGATCGATTCCGAAGATCCCCCGATATCCTCTTTCCCACATATATTCGCTCAATTTTTGGGCTATCCTCGTCACTCGTTCATGCATGGCAGGGGAATAGCTCCTGTAGATCCAGTCATGGCCACAGAAAAAACCGGCCCCTCGATGGACCTTCAGGACCTCGGGAATATCCATAACTTGCGTTTGGATGCTCGAAATCAAGGGGCCATATCGCGTTGCGCAGACAGCGATGCTGGCGGGAAACCCCTCGATCAATTTAGCAACGTTTACCGTCTTGACCTGATAGCCCCGATACGATCCATCGGAGATATACCTGAGGAAATTCAGGTAATCCCTCTCGGACCGGATGAAGAAGGTGCTCCTCCCTCCCCCTTTGGTAATATCGGGGATTTGAAAAACCATATCCCGCCCAAGGCGGGCGAACAAGCCCCCGTATCCCTTCCTGATGAGCTCGTCCCGGGGGATTTGCTCGCCCGGTATAACAGGGAGCCCGAGCCGTTGGAGGATTTCCCGAAACCTCCCCTTATGTCCGAATTCCGTCCGTATGCTCGTCGAATTTCCGATGATGTTCCACCGGAATTTCCGACACACTCCTTCAATCCCCTCGGTGCTCTGGTAGACGAACAGGTTAACCCTTCCCCTGAAACGTTTGATATATTGCTGAACACGAAGATTACTCAGGAGAAACGTAGAGTCAACCGAATCCTCTAGAGATGCTTGTTCATCTGGATGATCCCTCTGGAGGCTAAAGAGGCTGCAATGCCGTCCAATGTCATCGAGATCCCTTGAGTCCTTATACGCAATGATCCGATAATTGCCAAGGAAAAAGGCGGGCATAACGCGCATGAAAGCGGAAACGCCCATGCCGAAGAAGAAATCCCCTCGATCATTGACCAATCGTATCAGCTCGTTGAATTGCTTTTCCATGGGGCGAGGGAAATGCAAGGGTGACAGGACTTAATCTAATGCCCAATTTCCCCAATTGTCAATGCGGTTTCCTCAGCCCCTGGAAGAGCGCCAGGGGACTTGACTCCAAAACCCACAAGTCCCTCCTATCTGGTACCATGGGCAATATGCTAACGCCAATAGTCGAAGTTTTGATGGGTTTGGCGGTGGGAGGCTAAGCAGTTTAAGAAAAATCAACGAATCATAAACGGGATCTCAGAGATAGGCGTTGATGGGTAGCTGCGTCCTTGGAAGGGCGTTCCGAAAACCCCAGAAAACGGACATGGTTCGTTGCAGTAGGAAAAAGGTGGAAAAGCAGAATTCCGGGTTGGGGCGGATTTCCTCTAAGCCCCAAATCCGAGCCTTTTGGAGGC
>CAYFXP010000370.1:0-11955 GCA_964346935.1 uncultured Syntrophobacterales bacterium | reverse complement strand
TGATTGGGAAGGATATCCATGGCATAGGCCACGGGGCACCCAGCTGAGCACTTCTGACACTGATAGCAGGCCAAAAGGTTCTCACCGCTCTCCTGAGCCACCAGGCCCGGAAAGGAGGGGTCAATAGCCCTCCCACCTTCTTCCACCTCCATCCCTTCCGTTTCCGGTCTCATATCTCTCCTTAGGTCTTGTGAATAATTTAATTTGTTTACACATCTAAACCCTGATCTAACCCGTTTTGTCAAGGGAAAAAATTCCTCCAAGACTGCCCTCCGGCATTGAACCATCGGCTCTTCCGGAAAGGTAAAATCAAGCTTAGCTCTTCTGAGTTGACAGTGGAGGTGAAATTTTCTTTAATAAAATTCTATCAATTACGGGCATTTTCGTTCAATCCCATGATATGATTCATTTTGCGGGAGCTTTATGATGGGGATGAACCCCCAGGGTATCGACGACATTATCCTATCAGACAACGCCCGACAGGTCCTGGAGCGGAGATATCTCCTGAAGGACGAGATCGGGCGAACAGTGGAAACCCCCCGGGAGATGTTCCGCCGGGTCGCCAAGGCCGTTGCGGAGGCTGATCTCCTGTACGATAATGGCGCAAATGTTAAGAAACTAGAACAGGAGCTCTTCGACCTCATGGCCAGCCTGGACTTCCTCCCCAATTCACCGACCTTGATGAACGCGGGAACGGAGATCGGACAACTCTCCGCCTGTTTCGTTCTCCCCGTGGGTGATAGCATCCGGGAGATTTTCGACGCGGTGAAAAATATGGCAATGATCCATCAATCCGGGGGAGGGACTGGGTTTTCCTTTTCCCGGTTAAGGCCCAGGGATGATGTGGTCAAATCGACCGGGGGAATTGCATCGGGCCCCATCTCCTTTATGCGGGTCTTCGACGAGGCAACGGAGATCATTAAACAAGGTGGAAGGAGACGGGGTGCCAATATGGGAATCCTCAGGGTTGACCACCCGGACATCGTGGATTTTATCAGGGCCAAGGAGAAAGGAGGTTTCCTGACCAACTTCAATATCTCCGTCAGTGCCACTGACCGGTTTATGGAGGCCGTTAAGTCCGGTGGGAGATGCGATCTCATCAACCCCCGTACCGGCAAGGTCACCAAAACCCTCAGGGCAAGAGCGGTATTCGACCGCGCGGTGAAGTCGGCCTGGAAGACCGGGGATCCGGGGTTCATTTTCATAGACGAAATTAATCGCCAAAACCCAACCCCCACCCTGGGGGAAATAGAGAGCACCAATCCATGCGGTGAACAGCCCCTGCTCTCCTATGAGTCCTGCAATCTGGGATCGCTCAACCTGTCCGGGATGGTCCGGGATGGAAGCATCGATTGGGAGAAGCTAAGAAGAACGGTTCACCTGGGAATCCATTTCCTCGACAACATCATCGATATCAACAGGTTCCCATTGCCGGAAATAGAATCCATCACCAAGGCAAATCGGAAGATCGGCCTGGGAGTGATGGGATTTGCCGAGATGTTGATTCAGCTCGGGATACCCTATGCCTCGGATGAGGCCCTCGAGGTGGCCGAAGAGGTGATGAAATCTATCCAACAGGAGGCTGTAGCTCATTCCATGGAGCTGGCCCGCCAGCGGGGATCATTCCCCAATTTCAGGGAAAGCCTCTGGGAAAAAAGAGGCTACGAGGACATGAGGAATGCGTCAGTGATCACCATTGCCCCCACGGGAACTTTAAGCATTATCGCGGACACCTCCAGCGGTATTGAGCCCCTGTTCGCCATCTCCTTCTACCGGGAAATTCTGGAAGGGACCAGGCTCCTCGAGGTCAACCACCTTTTCCAGTCCATGGCTGAAGCTGAGGGAATCGCCAGCCAGGAGTTGATGGAGAGCATCGCCCTGAAAGGATCCATCCAGGACTTACCCTCGGTGCCTGTGCATTTGAAACACATGTTCCTCACGGCCCTGGACATTCCCCCCGAATGGCACGTCAAAATGCAGGCGGCCTTCCAAAAGTACACGGACAACGCCGTATCAAAGACCATCAACCTTCCCCAGGATGCCACTGCGGAGGATGTGGGCGAGGCCTACCTCATGGCCTACGAGAGTAAATGTAAGGGGATAACCATTTTTCGATATGGCAGCAAGAAACATCAGGTCCTCTACATCGGGTTATCAAAGGATATGCCGGTCCAAGCCAGCCCGGAGTTCTCCGGCGATTGCCGAATCTGTACTGTTTGATCCCCTTTAGAAAACTGACCACGGATACGATAAGATGCGGTTTGGTTTCCACATATCCATCGCCGGCGGCTTCTCCAAGGTCATCGAGCGGGCAAAGAAAAGGGGATGTGAGACAATTCAGCTCTTCTCGAGAAATCCCAGGGGCTGGGCCTATGGTCCACTGGATCAGCAGGTGGTGAGCCGGTTTCGAGAACAGCTCTCCCGTGCAGCCATCTTCCCGCTGTTCGTCCACATGCCCTACCTCGCCAACCTGGCCTCCGAAGACCGAGCCCTCTACGGAAAATCTATCGATGCCCTCCAGGCCGACCTAAGTCGGACTTCTAGCCTGGGAGCCCCCTATCTCATCCTCCATGTGGGCCATCGGGGCCGCCTCTCCAAAGATGAAGGCATAGGCCGAATCGCCTATGGAATCGATGAGGCCTTCCAAAGGGTACCGAACTCGGTGATTCTCCTCCTGGAAAATACCGCAGGGCAGGGCACGGAGGTGGGCTATAAGTTCTCCCAGCTTCGGAAGATCATCAAGGGAGTTGATGAGAAGAAAAGGATGGGGGTGTGTCTCGACACCGCCCACGCCTTCGGGGCGGGATACGACCTATCGACGCCCAAAGGGCTCGACAAAACGCTGGAGGAGTTTCAGGAAGAGATCGGCCTGGAAAACCTCCGCCTGGTCCACTTCAACGACACACGGTCTCCCCTTGGGGGGCATGTGGACCGTCACTGGCATATCGGGGAGGGGAATATCGGCCTGAAGGGGTTCAAGAACATCGTGAACCATCCCCTTTTGTTTCACCTGCCCGGCATCATGGAGACCCCGCGGAAAAATGATGATGAGGATCTAAGGAACATGTCGGTCATACGGAGCCTGGTGGAGTAACTGCCACAACAGAAAACACTCCCCATTCCCAACGCCGTTCAAGTAAGCTCTCATCAGCCACTCGTTGGGCCGTTTTGCAATGCTAGTCCCTCATAGCAAACCTTTATTCTGCCTGCGTATCTTGAGCATACTCAACGGGCCACCAGGTTTAATTATTCTTTTTCCTTTAAGGCTTTTTTCTTTGCTCGCAATACCCGATCAAGGTCCTTACTGACCAGTATCTTCTTTGAAAGCCCCTTGACCCAGGATTTAAATGGAATCCCCTTGGTCTCACTAGAATATTCCCTGACTTTTTTTGTGTAGAGATCGATGAGGCTGAAATCAAAATGCCAAGCCTTGATCGCAGGACGCCACGCGTGGATATGGAGGATCATATCCAGCCGGTAATTCTTCTTGTATCTTTCGGCCCCTTCATATCAGTTTCTTTTTAGATCTGAAAACCCGCAGGACTCGCGGATATTAATTATCTTTACCCGCGTATTTGTTTTCAATTCCTTCATTATGAGCTTCTTCATCCCCCCAACGCGCCCAGACACGGGTCCAGTCGTCTCGAAATCTAAGATCCCAATGACGACTTTCTTTGCGGGGAAACCGGGAGAAGCAATTCCCACTAAAACAATTCCCATTAATCCCAATACCATCCACCCTATTGCTAACGGCTTCATTGTTCCCTCTTAAATCATGAACGTATTTTGCCCTACGAGACCTTCAGAGACCCGTGATTCTCCCCTCTACTTGATTGCCTCTGCGATTTCCCAATCCTCGAGCATATTCTTGCTCACTCCTTCCCTATATTTCTGAGTACAAAAAAGACAATCAAGGTTATCCCTATAATCCCTAAGACAAAAGACATCTCTATTCTGCGGCCATTTCCCTCCAGGAAATATACGAGTAGAGCGACCGCTCCTAGGGCGATGACAGCTTTCTGATAAATATTCATGTACACCTCCGGCTTTGGCTGCCTAAATCTCTTAACGTATTCTCAACCTGGCCATCTTCTCGCCCTATGGTATCAGAGGAGAATAGGGTTCACAAGAAAAAAGGAGGGCACAGTTACTTGAAATAGAGAGGGGCAGCTTGCTATATAGATTGGGCATGTATCGATTCTTTATGCTCGAGGAATCGTCTAGGGCCTGTTACTTCCTTTATATTTGGTGAAAGAGCATGAAAAAGAGGACCATGTTATTTGGACTCTCTTTTAGCCTGATTGCATTTTGGGCTTCGCTAGCTTATGCCGAGGATCCCTTTCAAAAAGGGGCAACGGAATGGGGATTCAGCGTTGGATTTGGAGACAATTTCCATATCGGAGAAGATGTTAAGGAGGATATTCAATTCTATTTCATCGCTCCTTCATGGGGAAAAGTTTTAAAGATATGGGATAGGTTTGGGAGTTCCGAGTTCGTAATCGAGGGCTTCTTGAGCTACGCTCGGCAAGAATCCGAAACCCGATATGGATCGGGGATTACATCTTTACTCGTTCACAACTTCAAACCCCTCGGCAAAACAGTTTTCTTCCTTGAGTTGGGCGTCGGAATTCTCTACACCAATCTTAACCCTAAGAATTTCGGTTCGAGTTTCAACTTCACCCCTCAAGGCGGAATCGGTGTGCGTTATAAAATTGGCCCTGGGAGGTTCTTGAAATTCTCCTACCGTTTCCATCACATCTCAAACGCCGGTATTGATGAATTCAACCGAGGCATTGACTCACACTTTTTCTCGTTAGGCATCTCTTTTCTTTGACAACAGGAACTGGCGCTTGATTCCTGCGGATGTGACCTGGTTTACATCTTAAGATGAATCTTATGCGCTTTCACACTATTCCCCCTAACACGAGACCGGTAATTTGGTTATGTGGTTACGAAAAAGTTTGCCGGTAATTAATTACCGTTTAACCAGCTTAAAAGTGAGTTGAGATTGAATGTGGAGAACCTGGGAGGGTGGAAAACTCCGCCATTCTTCGCAAAATCTATGAACATGTAGGTCAGCCTATTAAAGAAAAGGGCATCGCAGTTGATGCCCTTTCTGGATACGAATTGCAGATTATCTACGGATCGAATGAAGGGATCCGCGCCCTCCTATACCTTCATGAATGGGTTTCCCCATTGAGGAAACGGATCAATTCGGATTTCAAGACCCTCCATCCCTTTCCCGCCTTGGTGGCCTTTATGCGACCGTTACGGATGTATTTGAAGAAGGTGGGCTTGGTAATCCTCAGGTATTGGCATGATTCCTCAGTCGTCAGGACTCGATCTTCTTCACGGTGATCCACTGTCTTTCTCGCCTCACATAGCTCAGTATGTCGTGTCTGGAAAAATGCATTTTCTATGCCAACATCCCGTTAATAAAAAAATATAATATTCTCAGCATGTTATGCACTTAATCCCTTAGGTCCAATCCTTGATGACCCTGACCTTTTTTCATACTTTCGGCGCAAGAGGGACCTCCATGCTCTACAACCTCCAAAAAAAAGGGAGGACTCGCGCCTCCCGTTATGATCATGTTTCCTCCCGAGGAATCCTATAGCCAGGTTTTCCCTCCGCCCATCAGGTAGTCATGGATAGAATTGGCCGCTTGCCTCCCTGCGCCCATGGCTGAAATCACCGTGGCGGAGCCGGTAACAATATCCCCGCCGGCCCAAACGCCCTTTTTGGTGGTCTTGCCCGTCTCCGGATCTGCCACGATATATCCCCTCTTGTTGAGCTCCAGGCCAGGCGTTGTATTTGGAAGGAGCGGGTTGGCGCCGGCCCCAATGGCCACCACCACCAGATCGCAGTCCATGGAGAACTCCGATCCCTTGATGGGAACGGGCCTCCGCCTCCCCGATTCATCGGGTTCCCCCAGTTCCATCCGGATGCACTCCATTCCCGTCACCCAACCGTTGTCATCTCCGAAGAAGCGGGTCGGAGTGGTCAACAGGTGGAATTCCACCCCCTCCTCCTCGGCACGCTGGATCTCCTCGATCCTCGCCGGCATCTCGACCCTTGAGCGCCGGTAAACGATCCTCACCTTTTCCGCACCTAACCGGAGGGTCGTTCGAGCCGAATCCATCGAGACGTTGCCAGCCCCAAAAACGGCCACATTCTTCCCCCTGGCTATGGGGGTATCGTATTCGGGAAAGAGGTAAGCCTTCATCAGATTGGAACGGGTGAGATATTCGTTGGCCGAGTAAATGCCACAGAAGTTCTCCCCCGGAATACCCATGAACAAGGGCAAACCTGCCCCTATGCCCAAGAATACAGCGTCATAACCCTCCTCGAAGAGATCCTCCACGGTCTTGATCCTCCCGATGACATTGTCCACCTTGATCTCCACCCCCAACTTGGCCAGATAGTCCACCTCCGCCTGGACAATGGACTTGGGAAGCCTGAATTCGGGGATTCCGTAAACCAATACACCGCCGGTCTTATGGAGGGCCTCGAAAACGGTCACTTCATGGCCCTTCTTGATGAGATCCCCTGCCAGGGTGAGTCCAGCGGGACCCGACCCGACCACGGCAACCCTCTTCCCCGTCGGGGGGTCCTTTTGGGGAATCTCCACTTCTCCCTGAGCGCGCTCCCAATCGGCGGCAAACCGTTCGAGCCTGCCAATGGCTACCGGCTCGTCCTTTTTCCCCAGGATACAGACTATTTCACACTGATCCTCTTGCGGGCATACCCTGCCGCATATGGCGGGCAGGCTATTCCTCTCCTTCAGTTTCTTGGCAGCACCGGTGAAATCCCCCTCCCAGATCAGCCCAACGAAGGCGGGGATGTCGATCTCAACCGGACACCCATCGATGCATTTGGGCTTCTTGCACTGGAGGCAACGGCTGGCCTCCAATCGGGCCTGCTCCGGTGTAAACCCGAAGGGGACCTCGTTGAAATTCCTTATCCTGTCCTCGGGCTTCTGCTCCGCCATCTCCTGCCGTGGAATTTTCTCCCTCTTTCCCTTTGGCTTCTCCTCTGCCATAGGGTTCCTCCAATATCGAACTGTTTTTTATTCAGAATTCTGCTCGGCGAATTGATCCATAGATACTTTCTCCTCGGTGAGGTAAGCCCTCTGTCTCTTCACCAACTCTTCGAAGTCCACCTGGTGTCCGTCGAATTCCGGCCCTTCCACGCAGCAAAACCGGGTCCTTCCCCCAACGGTGACCCTACAGGCGCCGCACATTCCGGTGGCATCAACCATAATCGGGTTGAGGCTGACTATTGTTTTGACGTCATATTCCTTGGTCATTTTACAGAGAAATTTCATCATGGGAACGGGGCCAATTCCCACCACCAACATAACATCATCCCTTTCATCAAGGATTTGTTTCAACACATCAGTGACGAAACCGTGATGGCCGTAGCTCCCGTCATCGGTGGTCACGCGAAGATCATGGGAAGCCGCCGTCATCTCGTCTTCGAGGATTAAGAGGTCCTTTGTCCGGGCACCAATGATGGCGATGACGTGATTGCCGGCTTCTTTGTAGGCCTTGGTGATTGGGTACATGACGGCCACGCCTGTTCCCCCACCCACGCAGATTACGGTCCCCAAATTCTCCAGGTGGGTAGGAACGCCTAGGGGGCCAATGATGTCCGTGATCTCATCCCCCTCCCCAAAGCTCCTCAGCAGCGCAGTCGTTTTGCCCACCACCTGAAAGATGATCTTGATAGTACCCGCCTCCGCATCCGTTCCCGCCATGGTGAGGGGAATCCTCTCCCCCGCCTCGTTGGCTCGAATCACCACGAATTGACCGGGCTTGGCCTTTCTGGCGATATCCGGTGCAACGATGTCGAACTCACAGACCGTCCTTTCCGCCATCTCCCTCTTGGCAACTATCTTAAACACCTGCATCCTCCTTTCCCTCCCGATCAGCCAAAACCGTGCTCTCGACCCGCTCCTTTGCTCGGATTCGTCCCCTTCTACTCCCATGGGTTGAAAAAAGGATTGTATCCGATGCTGTTTTAAGAAGAATAGCTTAAAGGCATTCGCCCACTATATCCGTTGATACGGTGAGCCGCCGAGAAAACCGTTCACGATAACTTTGTTAAATTTTTAACATAGTTACTCCCCTCCCGTCAATCGTGCTGGGGAAGCGGCTCTATGAAGGTCTCTGGGCACCCAGTCGATTCATCATCGCCAGCAGAAAGCCCAGGGTAATGAAGGCACCGGGGGGCAGGATCATGACCAGGAAGGGGAAATACCCCGGCCCAAAAGCGGGCACATTGAAGATGGTCCCGTTTCCCAAGACCTCCCGAATAGACCCCAATACCAGAAGCGACAGCGTAAAGCCAAATCCCATCCCGAATCCGTCGGCTATTGATTCCACAAGGGGACGTTTGGACGCAAAGGCCTCAGCCCTTCCAAGGATGATGCAATTTACCACAATAAGGGGGATGAAGAGGCCCAGGGTTTTATGGAGCTGAAAGAAGAAGCCCGCCATTACGAGATCCACGATGGTGACGAAGGAAGCGATGACCACGATGAACGAGGGTATCCTTACCCGGGGGGGAATGAAGTTCCTCAGCAATGAAATCACCACATTGGAGCAAACCAGGACAAAGGTGGTTGCCAAGCCCATTCCGATTCCATTTATGGCCGCCGTTGTTACGGCGAGGGTGGGACACATACCCAAGACCAAACGGAAGATGGGATTTTCCCTCCAAAAACCCTTGGTAAATTCCCGTGCAAGCGTCATGTATTCGCCCTCATTGGCCCGAGCCCCTGATGGCTGCCTCATGATCCCCGTAGAGTTCCAAGCCCCCTTTGATTGCCTTGATTACAGCCCTCGAGGAGATAGTCGCTCCCGTAATCCCGTCGATATCGCCAGCGTCCTTTTTGACCGCCCACTTGGTATTGGACAGGTTGCGTTTTTTGAATCGGTCCTTGAACTTCACCTCCCTGATTTTGGCCCCCAATCCAGGAGTCTCCAAATGAGACAGGATCTCAATCCCGTTGATGGTCCCTTCCGGCAAGAGCCCCACCATCACCTCGATAGTTCCCCCGTATCCCTCAGGGGAGCTCACCTTGAAGGCAATGCCGGTCAACCGGCCTTCCTTTTTCCCGCGGTAAAAAATCCTCTCGATTTCCTCCCCCTTTTCATCGATCCCCATGGGCAACCTCACCATGTCCCGATCCGGCTCGTTGTCGTATGCGGGAAGAACTGCCTTGATCGCCCGTAGCACCTCCAGCCTCTTCTGATGCGCGATGGGCCCCTTGGTCAGGTCATAGATCTTCGCCAGGGCAATTGCCGACGCGATGCAGATACAGGTGAGGACCACGATGAGCCTGAGGATATCTTTCATAGGATTACCGCAAGGCGACCGTTCTCCAACCAAAGGTCTTCGGCTTGATATACCGATCGATCAGAGGGGTAGCCGCGTTCATCAGCAAGATGGAATACGAGACCCCCTCCGGATACCCTCCAAAGAGCCGGATAACGATGGTGATGACCCCACATCCCATCCCGAAGACCATCATGCCCCGGTAGGTAAGGGGAGAGGTCACCATATCCGTGGCCATGTAAAAGGCCCCAAGCATCAACCCTCCTGTGAGAATATGGAAGAGCGGGTTCATGTATTGATCCGGATTGATCAACCAGAAGAGCCCGCTGAGTATGAAAACCGTACCGATATATGTCACGGGTATATGCCAGGTTATGTATCCCCGATACAGGAGAAACCCTGCCCCAATGAGGAGGGCGATGACCGATGTCTCCCCGATACATCCCCCGATGTTCCCTATGAAAGGGTTCCACAGCTCCCCCAGGGTAAACCCCTCCAAGGACCCCTTCACCATGAGCTGGGTTTTCATGGCACCGAGGGGTGTCGCCGTCGTTACCGCATCAACGGCCCCGGAGAAAAGCGGGTTTGGCTTAAGCCATGTGGTCATCTGAACGGGAAAAGAGATCAAGAGGATAACCCTCGCCACCAGGGCCGGGTTGAAGGGGTTGTATCCCAGTCCCCCGTAGATCTGTTTCCCAATTACAATGGCGATGCCGGAGCCCACGACCACCAACCACCAGGGAGCCGTCGGGGGTAAATTGAGGGCCAAGAGGACTCCGGTTACCAAAGCGCTCCCGTCGGATATAGTTACCTCTCGTCCCATCATCCTCTGGGCTCCCGCTTCCGTCGCCAATCCCGCTGCAACGCATAGGATCACAACCCATAGGGCCCGGAGGCCGAACAGGTAAACCCCCGTTACTATGGCAGGAACCAACCCCGCTGCCACCGAGTACATAATCCGCGGGGTAGACTCCCCGCTGTGAATGTGGGGTGATGATGAGAGAATGAACTGTCGATCGTCCATGAGACCCTTAGGCCGCCTTTTTCTTCCTCGCCAAGACCTCCGCTTTCGCGTAACGAAGCAGCTGAACCAAGGGAATCCTCGCCGGGCAGACGTAACTACAACATCCGCATTCGATGCAGTCAATCACGTCATACCCCTCAGCCTCCTCAAACATATCCCGCTGGGCAAAGGCCGCCAGGATCGTCGGCATGAGTTGACTCGGGCACGTCCGGATGCAGCTCCCGCATCTGATGCACGTGCGCACAATACCCTCCTTAATTTCGGATAACTGTTGGACGAGGATGCCAGAGGTTCCCTTCACGACGGGAACCTCCAGACTGTGCTGGCTAACCCCCATCATGGGTCCCCCTATGATGATCTTCCCCACCTCTGTGGGGAACCCCCCACAAGCCTCGATCAGCGCTCTAATGGGAGTACCTATCCTTGTCCTCAGGTTCTTCGGCCCACGAACCCCGGATCCAGTTACCGTGGTAACCCTCTCTATGAGGGGCATTCCAAACCGAACCGCCTTGTAGATGGCCGACAGTGTTCCAACGTTGTGGACGATAACGCCCACATCCATGGGCAATCCCCCCGAAAAGGGAACCTCCCTGTTCAACAGCGTCTTGATCAACTGCTTTTCGGCCCCCTGTGGGTATCTAACCCTCAGCGCGGCCACTTCCAATTCGGGGATATCCTCGGCCAATACCGTCATCTTCTCGATGGCGTCGGGTTTATTGGATTCTATGGCAATAATTCCCCGGGTGACACCGAGGCTTCGCATCGCGATCCGGGCCCCCGCGATGATGCTCTCGGGCTCCTCCAGCATCAATCGGTGATCAGCGGTCAGGTAGGGCTCACATTCGGCCCCATTGATGATGAACGTATCGATGGGTTTCTCCTTGGGAGGGCTCAATTTCACGTGGGTTGGGAAGGCTGCACCACCCATCCCCACGATCCCCATATCCCGAATGATCTCCTTCAGCGCCTCTGGGGAAAGGTCCACGTAATCCTCATGGGGCTTGAGATGGTCGGCCCACGTGTCCTCTCCATCCGATTCGATTTCCACGGCCGGCAGAGGCCTTCCCAAGGGATGTGGGAAAAGACCTACCGATTTCACCACCCCGGAAATCGAGGCATGAACATTGACGGAAACAAATCCCGTGGCTTGTCCCACGGGATCTCCCTTCTTTACCTTGTCACCCGGAGAAACAATGGCCTCACACGGGGCCCCGATGTGCTGGGACAGCGGTACCACGACTCTTTCGGGGGCCCCCAGGTCCTCGATGGGGGTGCCCTCGGAGATCTTCTCCTCGGAGGGGTGAATTCCCCCTTGAAAGGAATACCGGACTTTCATCAGGCAGCTAACTCCGATGCCGAATATACAGCGGTCCTTATCCTGATGGCCTCTTTCGGGCATCGATCAATGCACAGTAAGCAACCGACGCACCGTTCCTCCGAAACCTTGTGGACTTCCTTTTTCTCGCCCTCGATGGCATCGACGGGACAAACCATGGTACAGATGCCACAGCCCGTACACCTATCCTCCATAATTTCAACGTTGGGCAATGGCCAATCCCTTCCCTCGATGGATTGAGTAGGACAACGGG
>CAYFXP010000369.1:0-5864 GCA_964346935.1 uncultured Syntrophobacterales bacterium | reverse complement strand
ATTCTTAATTTCTCGACAGCTATCGACTTTATCTCATTGTTACTGAGGCTCGTGTGTTGTTTCAAGCCGAAACCGACATTTTCCCATACCGGCAGCGAATCAAATAGGGCGCCGGCCTGAAAGAGCATGCCGAACTTCTTTCTCATCTCATTGAGGGACTTTTCATTCAGGGATGCGATTTCTTGTCCATCCACGCGTATGCTCCCGCTATCAGGCCTCATCAGCCCGATAATGCACTTGATCAGGACGCTCTTCCCCACTCCGCTTCCCCCGATCACCACCATGCTCTCACCCTTTCTAACCCCCAAATTCACCCCCCTGAGGACGTGGTTGGTATCAAAAGACTTGTGGAGATCGGCCACTTCGATTTTAACGGATAAACCCTCGATCATAAACCCCCTAACGGCAAGAGCCCAAGGACTCAAAAAAGAAGGGCCGTTATAAAGTAGTTGGAGATGAGGATGAGCAAACAGGAGAGGACAACAGCCTTTGTGGTAGCCTTTCCTACCCCTTCAGCGCCCCCTTCCGTATAAAAACCCTGGTAACAACCAATTGTGGCAATGATCATTCCGAAAACGCAGGCCTTCAAGAGGCCACTGTATATGTCGTTCAGCTCCAGATAATCCCACGTTCTCCTGATATATATGTTGGGATTGGTGCCCAGGATCTCTACGCTCACAAAGTATCCACCCATGATACCGATGACATCTGCAAATATGACCAAAATGGGAATCATGATGAGTGAGGCGAGGAATCGGGGTACGATCAGATATTTGATGGGATTCGTGGCCAAAGTATGCAGGGCATCTATTTGTTCCGTTACTCGCATCGTCCCCAATTCCGCGGCCATCGCCGATCCAACCCGTCCCGAGACCATCAACCCCGTCAGAACTGGCCCCAGTTCCCTGGTCACCGATAGGGCGACCACCGTGCCGACGAGCGTCTCCGCATTGAACCGTTTGAATCCCGTGAAACTCTGCAAAGCCAGCACCATGCCCGTAAAGGCGGCAGTAATAGCCACCACGGGAATGGAGCGCACACCGATCTCCTCCATCTGACTGAATGCCTGCCGCATACCAAGGGGACGACGGAACATCAGAATAATGGTCTGCCCAAAGAGGATGGTAATTCTCCCCGATTCTCGTAAGAAGCGGATGAAATGAGCTCCTAAATAGTCGAAGACGGACATTATCGGCGACTCCGTTGCCCCATCTCCCTTCTCACATAGACTTCTCCCACTACGGCCTTTTCGGATCGCATATATACGCGCGGGACCCTTTTCCCGACCATGCAGAGGACCTCGTAGGAAATGGTCCCTATTTTTTCCGCTATCTCCTCAGCCCTTATTTCATCCCCTCCCTGGCCCCCCATCAAGACCACCTCGTCCCCCATGGAGGTACCTTCCACGTCCGTTGCATCAACCATTGTTAGGTCCATGCAGATTCTCCCGATTACGGGAACCCGCTTACCCCTCAGGAGGACCTCCCCCCTGTTGGAAAGGAGTCGGTTGTAACCATCCCCATATCCCACGGGCAGGGTGGCAATAAGGCTTTCCCTCTGGGTTATATACGTCCCGCCGTAGCTAATTCTCGTTCCCGCAGGGACCCTCTTTAGGAATTCGATTGCCGTTCTCAGGCGCATAACGGGTTGCAACGCGAGGCGATCGGTATGCTCCGTGTTGGGATACGAACCGTAGAGCAAGATTCCCGGGCGGACGAGATTGAACCAAGAATCGGGGAAATCAATCATGGGAGCGCTACTACTGATGTGCCAGTAGGTCGGGTTGATTCCCCGCCCGCGGCAGAGCCCCACGACCTCCCTGAATGCGTCCAGTTGAGCACGAGTATACCCCTCATCGACCATGGAGATATGGGATGCAACCCCGTCAACGATAAGGTTGGAAAGACCCTTAATTTCTCCAATAAACTTCGGCGCCCCTTCAACGGGAACTCCCAATCGACCCATGCCGGTATCGAACTTTAGGTGAACCGCTACTCGCCTCTTTCGCCTCTTTGCCTCATCGGAAAGGGATCTTCCTATCTCCCCGTCGAAGACCATGGGAATAAGGTTGTATTCGAGGACTTTGTCGATCTCCTTCTCGTATATTCCGGACAAAATCAGGATGGGCTTTTTTATGCCCCCATCCCTCAGCTCGATACCTTCATCGGCAAAGGCAATCCCGAGCAAATCGACCCCCAATCGCTCCAGTTCCCTGGCTATAAAGACCGCTCCATGGCCATAACCGTTATCCTTTACAACGCCAAGGACCTTAGCCCGAGGATGAACGCGGCTCCGGATTTGCTGATAATTGTGGGCTAGGGAATCCAGATCGATCTCGGCAACGGTGGGACGTGAAAAGGGAACCATTATTTCTCGTATTATTAGGGTCATTTACGCCAAAAGTCAATAGGAACCTGTTCTCATGAGCTAAATCATTCGAGTTGACAGAACCTGTGTGCCTCATTTATTTTATTATGAGGAGGGTAAACAAGATGTGTCAATCCAACGCCTATATCATAAAGGACGGCGAGGAGGAAATGATCCTTTCCGACATTATCTCCATAAAGCCTACGGGAAACAGTCTTCGTCTCACCAATCTCTTTGGCGAGGAGGAGGTCATCGATGCCTCCATAGAGGAGGTGGATCTCCTTCACCATAAAATCAAGCTCACACCCCGCTGACCATCCGAGATTCCATGGGGAAGAAAAGCGACTCCATTACCGTTAAGGTCAACGAGAGGGATCGCCAGGTCCCGCCTGACACGAGGATCTTGGATCTCAAGGGAAAGCTCTATCCCGATGCAGACCTGATCATTTTTAACGGCTTCCCCATTTCCGAAAACATTCCCCTCAATGATGGTGATGAGGTGGTCTTCATAGAAAAGGGGAGAATCCCCGATGAGAGGGAGTTGGAATGCCTGATGGTCGCCAGGCACAGCCCGGGAATTCACAGAAGGGTGAAGAGCAGCACGGTGGGGATCGCTGGCCTCGGTGGATTGGGATCCCAGGTGGCCATCGCCTTGGCCAGAATCGGGGTTGGTACCCTCATCCTGGCCGATTACGACATCGTGGAACCGAGTAACCTCAACCGCCAACAGTATTTCATCCAACAGATTGGAATGCCAAAGGTCGATGCCATGAGGGAAAATCTCCAAAGGGTTAACCCATATGTCCTGGTCATTACCCACCCTACGGTCATCACCCCCCGAAATGTGCAGAGCGTATTCGGTAATGCCCATATTATCGTTGAAGCGTTTGACAAGGCCGATGAAAAGGCCATGCTCATCAACGCGATATCGGAGTCCATGCCGGATACGTACATCGTTGCTGCTTCCGGAGTAGCTGGCTACGGGGATAACAATGCAATTCGAACCACGAAATTCTCATCCAGGATTTTCATCGTAGGCGATCAAAGGAGTGCGGCGGGCCCAGGAGTCGGCCTCATGGCTCCCAGGGTCGGCATCGCTGCGCATCACCAGGCAAACATGGTCCTCAGGCTCATATTGGGAGAAGAAGGGAAGTCATAGAAGCCGGAGGAGGAGGTTTGGCGTTAGAATCCCTGGAGCCCGAGGATATTCAGTTCTCCAGTCAAAAGAAAAAAGGTCAAGGCTAAGGTTAAGGTTGAGGCCGAGACGATATAGTAAACAGTAGGGAGTAAGGAGATGGTGCTCGGAGCTGCGGCGTAGGTCAAGTTCGAGGCTGGAGGCGGAAGGGGAATTGCCAAATGAAAAATAACTGATAACGGACACGCTTCACGAGGACGTACACGAGAGTAAATGTCAAAGCTCAAATGACAAAGTGCAAATGGAGAGATCTCTGGGAGAGCGGAAAAAGGAGCTCTGAGCGCGAATTATATTTTTTCGACAACCACTCCCAAGCCACGAGCGGGAAAAATCCAGTTCCGGGTTAAAGGAGGCCTAAACGCTTGAATCGTCGAAAAAATATGTTTGAGTGGCGAGGAGCGAGTTTTTTCGAGACGTCAAGCGGGAGGTGAAGGCAAAAGGTAAGAATGTCAAATGGCAAAGTTCAACGTTGGGAATCCCTGGAAAACCGGAAAAACGAATAGCAAGCCAAATGGGATTTGGGCAAGGGCCTCTACAACCGGAGGATCATTGCGATCTCATCGCAATCGGGGAACTTCACACACTTGAGGCAATCACTCCAGATCTTATGGGGTAGCACCGCCTTATCTACAATTTCGAAACCGAATTTTTGGAAAAACGAAGGCTTATATGTTAAGACGAAGACCTCCCGGATATCCAGGCGCTTCGCTTCTCTGATGCAAGCCCTTACCAGCTTCGACCCGATTCCCCTCTGCCTCTCCCCCTGCAATACGGTCAAGGAACGGATCTCCGCCAAGTCTTCCCAGCAGATGTGCAGAGCACAGGCGCCGACGAGCGATCGATCCTCTTCGCATATGTAAAAATCCCTGAGATGGTCGTAAATCTCGCTCAGGGAACGGGGGAGCATTTCTCCCTTGGACGCCGATGCCTCAATAAGCCCCTGGATTGTCCGTACATCCCCCACTTTGGCTTTTCGCATCATCTTCGATCTATTCCCCCCCGCCTTTTCCCTCTTCCCCCCGCTCTCCCATGGTTCTCTTGATGTTCCCGATCATTTCCCTGGCGTGGGCCCTCGTCTTAGAGGTGATTCGCACCCCGCCTAACATACGGGCGATCTCATCGGCGACCCGATCTCCCTCTAACCTCTTGACCTTCGTAATGGTTCTGCCTCTTATCGTCTCCTTGCTCACATTGTAGTGCGAATCGGCGAAGCAGGCGATCTGGGGGAGGTGGGTTACACAGAGAACCTGATGACGTTTGGAGAGGGCGTGTAGCTTCCTGCCGACCACCTCCGCGGTGCCCCCGCCGATACCCGCATCCACCTCATCGAATATGAGGGTTTGCCCGACCCCCGTTTCGGCCAATATGCTCTTCATGGCGAGCATGATGCGCGAAAGCTCCCCTCCCGACGCGATTTTCGATAGGGGTTTTAAGGCCTCCCCGATATTGGGTGAAATGAGGAATTCAACGTCATCCATTCCCTTGGGGGTCAAATGAAATGAGCCGATCCACATATGCCCATGGACTTCCTTTGCCTGCCCCTTGTCAATCCGGTCGCTCCGGACCCGGAAACGGGTCTTACCCATGTTCAGGTCTGCCAGTTCCCTTCCGATTTCCCCCTCCAATCGCCTCGCCGTCGTCCTCCTTTTCTCCGATAACTCCTTGGCCAGCGACAGGATCTCCTCTTGCAGCTCCTTTGCCTCTGAGTCCAACTCACCGGCTCGATCCTTGCTGGCTGCCATCTCCTCGAGCTCCCCCTCCACTTTTCTCCTAAACTCGAAAATATCGTCCAGGGTTGGGCCATACTTCCTCTTCAGGCGGTTAATCTCATCCAACCGCGCCTCGATCTCATCGAGCCTTTCTGGATTTACCTCCACCTTTTGAGCATAGCCCCTGAGGGAAAACCCGACATCCTCCAGCTGGTAAATGGCCGACTCAAGGCTTTGGACAGAGGGAGAAACCGATGGATCGATTCGCTCCAATTCCCGCACTCTTTCCAATACCCCGTTGAGTTTCTCCACAACGGAACCATCCCCGGAGTATAGAACATTCTCCGCTCCCCGCGAATACTCCAACAGCTTTTCGGCATTCATCAAAACCCGCCTCTCCCCCGTGAGGCTATTCTCTTCCCCCGGCTGAAGTTTGGCCGACTCGATCTCGCCGAGCTGAAAGGCCATTAACTCTTTTTCCCTTGATATCCGCTCCTCCTGGGCCCTAAGCTCCCGAAGCTCCTTATTTATCTGCACGAGCTTCCTAAGGCGTTCGTAATAGATTGATCGGAGATCCACAAGCCCCGAGTCGG
>CAYFXP010000368.1:0-12288 GCA_964346935.1 uncultured Syntrophobacterales bacterium | reverse complement strand
GAAAAACATCGGGCCAAGTTAGGCGTCAGGTGGAGATCCAGAACGACATCCCCCATATAATTCACAAGGGGAGTTCCGACAGGGGCATCCTCATCGAGAATGAGAATGCCCGTATGCTCATCGGATAAACCCAATTCCTTCTCGGAGCAGACCATCCCCTCCGAACGTATCCCACGAATGGTGCTGGGTTTGAGCGTCACGTACTTGAGTTCCTTGGAATACCCGTCTATGAGCCGCGCCCCCGCGATGGCAAAGGCCACCTTCTGCCCGCTCTCGCCGACCTTGAGGTTGGGTGCGCCGGTCACAACACTCATAGGCTCCCCGGTCCCGTACTCGACTGAGACCACGGTCAAGCGGTCGGCATTGGGATGCTTTTCGACCCTCAGGACTTGGCCCACGAAGATTTTCTCCCCATCCCACTGCGATCCAATATGATCGATGGACGCAACCTCCAGGCCGGCTAAAGTCATCCGTTCGGCCAACTCCTCGATGTCCATCGTGATATCGACGTAATCTTTCAACCAGCTGAGAGGTACCTTCATGCCTTCACTCCCCTGGGGGGCAAGTCTTCAGGGGCTGTTGCCCAAAGCCCACTCCGCTCACCGAAAATAATTTTTGACCATTCTAGAGCTCGCTTCACTGCATATCCAAAACTCGCCCCTGGGGCTCAAACAGTTGGATTTACGGCTGTTTCGCTCCGCTAAGAATGGTTACCAAAAATTCTTTAATGTTCGCTCCAGGGATAGGAGCAATAGCCCGCTATTTCTTGACAACCAAATGACCCCTCAGAACTGGCTCAGGAAACGCAAATCATTGCTGAAAAAGTAGCGGATATCGTCGATACGATGCCTCAGCATCGCGATCCGCTCAGGCCCCATGCCGAAGGCGTAGCCACTGAACACCGTTGGATCGTAGCCCCCGTTTTCCAGGACAACGGGATGCACCATTCCCGCTCCCAGAATCTCCAACCATCCCGTTTGCTTGCATACCGGGCACCCTTTGCCTCCGCATAGAATGCAGTCGATGTCCACCTCCACGCTCGGTTCGGTGAAGGGAAAATAGCTACACCTGAAACGGATCTTTCGGTCGGCTCCAAACATCTGACGACCGAACTCGATCATGGTTCCCTTCAAATCGGCAAGGGTAATTCGCCTTCCCACGGCGAGCCCCTCCACCTGGTAGAACATAAAATCCGAGCGAGATGAAACCTGCTCATACCGATAGCATTTCCCCGGAAGGATTACCCGTATGGGGTTGGGGTAAAATTGGCGCATTGCCCTGACTTGCCCAGGTGATGTATGGGTTCGCAGGAGAACCCCCTCCCGCGTTGTGTAAAAGGTATCCCACATATCCCTAGCCGGATGCCCGGCGGGCATATTAAGCAGTTCGAAATTTAAGAGCTCGGTCTCTACTTCGGGCGCTTCAAATACCTGGAAACCCATCCTGGCGAAGATGGCATAAATAGTCCGAAGGGTTTGCGTGCTGATATGGAGCCGGCCCACACCGATTGGCCGGCCGGGGAGGGTGATGTCGAGCCGTTCTTGGAGAAGAACATCCCGCTGAAGGGTTTTCAACGCCTCGGCTCGCTCCCCGTACCCGCCCTCCAAAGCGGTTTTTACCTCGTTAGCTCGCTTGCCGGCTAGGGGGCGTTCATCCGCGGGGAGTTTGCCAATCTCCTTGAAGATCTCCATAAGCTCGCTCTTCCTGCCCAGGTACTTCACGCGCCACTCATCAAGCTGGGCCAGATCCCGTGAGTCCTCCAGGGATCGTTTAGCGCTTTCCAACAGATTATCCAATCGATCGAGCATCGATTATATATCCCCGACGTCCTGAAATTCAGTTATTTTACCGAAATGAAGGGAAAAAAGAAAGGGAGATTCCGTGTCGCTGCGAATTGTTGCCCGGATTCCCCAGAGCATGCAGTTATTCAGTGCTGCGGTCAAACAAGGAATAAACCCTAAAGCGACTCAACCGTCTTCGACCCTGAGGCTCAGCCCCGAAGGGAGCCTTCGACCCGAGCCTTTCGGCAGTGAGCTTAAGGCCGAACTGCTCAGGCCGAGGGGGACTTCGATTGAGCCTCAGTCGAACTCCTCGTCGCGGGCCGAAGCACTAAATACTAAACAACATCTAAATCCGAATGCCCAAATCCTAAACGTTTTGGCCATTTGATCGTTGGTGCTTTGTATTTGTTGAGCGTTTAGAAATGACGATTTCGGATTTGCTTGTGCTTGTATTCTCTGCTATGCGTAAATATTTATGTCGTCAAATATAATAAGCTATGGCACGACGCTGCGACCCCGGCGCTCTTCGCAGCGAAGCGAGCTTTAGTAATTAGCCGAAATTATTTTCAGTGGGCGAAATGGAATGTGGGCAAAAGACCATTTATTACACGACAAAAACCCCATCGGTTCGGGCCCCGCAGCTCGCACATTTTCCGTCTTTAACGTGGTATTCAGCGAGGTAAAATCCCGTTCTGCCGATGAGCAGTTTCCCGCACCGGTAACAGTATGTATTTTCTCCCTCTCCGGCCGGCACGTTCCCCACATAGACGTACCGGAGACCCATATCGAGCCCGATCTTTCTGGCTTTGAGCAGCGTTTGGACGGGTGTACGGGGTTGGTCGTTGAGCTTGTGGGTGGGGTAGTACTGGCTAATATGCCAGGGAACGTCCGGGCCCAACTCCAAGATGAATCGCGCGATCCCCTTGAGTTCCTCCTCCGAATCATTGTACGTCGGTATTACCAGGGTCGTAATCTCAACCCAGATTCCCAATTCCCGATAGAGCCTTATGGAATCCAAGACGGGCTGAACCCTGGCCCCACAGATCTTCTTGTAGAAATCATCGGAGAGGGACTTGAGATCGATGTTAGCCCCATCCAAATAGGGCTTGATGGCTCGAAGTGCCTCGGAAGTGATGTAGCCATTGGTTACGAAAACGTTTTTAATGCCCTCGAGGCTGGCCAGTTTGGCGGTGTCCAGCGCATACTCGAAGTAGATGGTGGGCTCGGTATAGGTATAGGCGATGCTATCGCACTGAGTCTGTTTGGCGAGGGTGAC
This sequence comes from uncultured Syntrophobacterales bacterium, assembly GCA_964346935.1. GTDB lineage: Bacteria > Desulfobacterota > BSN033 > WVXP01. The sequence continues at coordinate 9,231 of CAYFXP010000368.1, read as the reverse complement.
TATTCGCGCGGGAGGTAAGTCTTCTCCGAAAATCTCCCCGCCTCCTGCCTGAGAGATATCGTAATTCTGACAGTGAAGGCACTTAAAGTTGCACCCGATTGTCGCAACGGAGAAGATCTTGCTCCCCGGCATGAAATGGAACAGCGGCTTCTTCTCGATTGGGTCAATGGCTTTTGAAATCGCCTTTCCGTAGACGAGGCTATACAGAGTCCCATCCCTGTTCTCCCTCACACCGCAAATGCCCCTCTTGCCGTTCTGTATCGTGCAATGATGAAAACAGAGGTAACATTGGACAACGGGCGGCTCCTTTTTCTCGTAAAACATGGCCTCTTTCATCGACCAACCCCTCTATGCCCCGTCCCAATGGAGCTTCTCCTTTCGTGAAAACCAGTGAACGGGGTCGATATAGTATTCGTGCATATCCTGGAAGATAAGGAGGTGCCCGCGCTCCTCATAGGCCAGCTGCTGGTAAAACTTCCTCTCGATGAGGGCCTTCGCGCTATCGGCCAAATCCTGATAGAAGCATAATCCCTTCTCCTCGTATTCTCGGGCCATCCTAACGGCCTCGATCACATCGGTCTCTGGCTTGACGATCTGATCTAACTGCTGCCGGGCCTCTTCAAAGATATTCTTTAAGGGGCTTTTTGGAGTGAAAAGGGCGGGCCTGTCCGGCCAATCACCGGTCTTGGTCAAGGAGTCATAGACCTCTCGTATCCTCTCGATATGTTCCAGTTCCGCATCGGCAATGGATTGAAACATGAGTTTCCCATATTTCTGCCTGGTCTTCTTGGCGGCATCCAAGAAGAATTTCCGCCCATTCTCCTCGAATTTGATGGCAGCATTTAGGGCATCCAAACCCGCTTTTTTCTCCATAACACCCTCCCCAAGCTCGGCCTTCTCCCCGGGGACGGATTATTTACTTTCGCTCTGCGCCGCATTATAAGATGAGCTCGGTCCAAAAGTCAAAAAGTATGAGGGAGCGTCCAAGGAAAAAAGGCGGTTGATGATCGGGAAGGCCCTCGTCAATCCATGATAAGGCTCTGCAATGCTCCCCCTATCTCCGGATAGATGAAGACATAGCCATTATCCAGGAGTTTTCGGGGGATTACCCTCTGTCCTTCCAGCAGCACGGAACCAAATTCCCCGAGGAGGAGCTTCAACATAAACCCTGGAGCTGGCAAAAAGGAAGGACGGTGCATGGCCTTCCCGATGGCCTTTGCGAGTTCCTCGTTTCTGATTGGATTGGGAGCGGTTAGGTTAACGGGCCCCGAAATCTCGTGATGGGCCATCAGAAATAAAAATGCTCCCACGAGATCTCCCATGTGGATCCAGGAGAACCACTGCTTTCCACTGCCGAGCGGCCCTCCCAGATACTTTTGGAAAATGGACGTCATCTGAGTCAATGCGCCTCCTTTTTCGCCGAGGACGATGCCGAAGCGGGTGATGACGACCCGCGCCCCCTTTCCCTCGGCCCTCAGGGCCTCGTTTTCCCACTCTACCGCAACACGGGCTAAGAAGTCGTCACCCGGAGGGGATTCCTCGGTGAGCTCTTCGTCCCCATGAAACCCATAGTAGCCGACAGCAGAAGTGCTGAAAAGGACCACATCCTCTCCCCGGGCGGGTTCTATTGCATCAACGATGTTTCGCGTCGTAGAGATTCTGCTTTCCCTTATCAGTTTCTTCGTCTCGGGGGTCCACCTGCTGAAGATGGATGTCCCGGCGAGGTTAATTATGCAGTCCTGCCCTTTTACGGAGTCCCGCCAAGCCCCCGCCTCTGTGGGATCACCAGGCACGATGGACGTGCCACCAGGGAGCCTATCTGATGCCTTTTCCGATCGGCTCAGCACCGTTAAGGTATGACCTTCGCCCAGTAGTCTCGAAACCAGATGTCTCCCCACAAAGCCGGTACCACCGGTGATGAAAATCTTCATAGAACCCCCCCTTCTATGCCTATCGCGGATTGCATATGTGGCCGGATGGGCCTCTCGGACTGACTATTGCTATGGGGAATCTCTTGATGGAAAAGGATGATGTGGTGGTCGGGGCGGCCGGATTTGAACCGGCGACCACTTGCACCCCATGCAAGTTCGCTACCAGGCTGCGCCACGCCCCGACGAATTCCCTCATGAAACCATAAAACCAACCTACTATATCCAATTTTATCCGAAATGTCCAGGTATTTTCAGCGGATGCATCTTCTGGGCCACATCGGGAACAAATCACCACCTGAGATAGAAAAAGCTTGACACGGAGGGAGATATTGTATAGCTTTGTAGACAGCCAGCCAACCGGCATCATCGCTATTGTGGTGGGCATGCTGGTGCTGTTGAGGCTTTTGGCGGGAGGCTGTTGATTTGCCGGGTTCGGCGGAGCCACAAGCGCTCCTGCCGAACGAAGAGGCTGGCAAATTTTCCTCGAGGAGATCTCGTATAGACAGTTAGTCAACATATGGCCGAGATCGTCGATTTCAATAGCCCCATCCCCAAGTACCTCCAGATTAGCAATTGGCTCGAGGAAATGATCCGTAAGGGCCGCTATGGCGTTGGCGAGCGACTGCCCTCCGAATCCTCCCTGGCCGAGATCTGCGGGGTGAATCGAAATACGGTGAGACAGGCCATCTTCGAACTCGTTCAAAAGGGCCTCATCTCAAAGAAGAACGGGGTCGGTTCCTTCATCAGCGCCAAGGATCCATCAGCCGTCAAATATGCCCTTCAGAATATTTCCAGCACCGCGGATGATATCTTGAACATGGGCATTTTCCCCAAGACCAGCCTGCTGGGCCAAAAGCTAATAGAGGCGGATTCGGAGCTCGCCCAAAAGCTCATGCTGGGAGGAGATAAACGGGTCATTTTGACCAAACGCCTCAGGTTGGGAAATGACGTCCCCCTGGTCATCGAGCGAAGCTATCTCCCCTACGGGGAATACCAATCCCTGTTGGGGATGGAGCTGACCGGGTCCCTCTATCACATCCTCACGGAGAAGTTCGGCACGGAACTCCACCGCTCCATTCAGAGCTTCAGGGCAGTGGCCCTCAGCCGGGAGGATGCAAAGCTGCTCGGTGTGCCCCCGAAATCCCCCGGCATCTTTCTCGAAAGCATTATCTATGATCCCAATAACGTCGCAGTTGAGGTAATGCACGCGCATCATCGCGGCGACAAGTATGTCTTCCAGGTCGAATCGGGGAGGTTTCGCCGCGATGTTAGGGATATGAAGCCGCCGGAGTGAGACTCGCGTGCAGTCAAGAAGGGAGGCGCGAGATGGGAGAGCTGAGGAAGTTCTTAGTCCCCTGGATCGATGATATTCAGGTCTATTCTACCGATGATCTGCTTATGGCCTGGGCAAACCCGGAAATCGGGAGGATGATGCTCAATGAAAACCCCCTCGGGCCCTCCGATCGGATCGTCAAGGCCGTACAGGAGGCGGCTCGGTCGGGTAACCGGTACCCGGATAACGGGCCTCGTCTGCGGGAGAAAATCGGCAGATTCTACGGCTTGGGCCCGGACAACGTTTACCTCGGCAATGGATCCTCGGAGATGATCGACAACGCGATGCGCCTCTTCGTTGCACCGGGCGATGAGGTAATCATCCCCAACCCTGCCTTCTCCCTCTTTAAGGTTCGGGTAACGACGGCCGGGGGGAAGCCGATTTTAGTCGATATGAGGGAAACCCCTGGTGGCGGGCTACAATATGACACCGAGGCCATGTTGAGGGCGATTACGCCGAGGACGAAGATCTTCATCATCTGTACCCCCAATAACCCCTCCGGGGATTTCATCCCGGAGGAGGAACTGATCCGCTTCCTGGATACCGGCATCCCTGTCTTCATAGACGAGGCGTATCTGGAATACCACCCTGAACATCCCTCTCACGCACCCCTCATTAAAAAATACCCCGACAATGCCATGGTCTCCCACACCATGTCAAAGGCCTTCGGCATGGCGGGAATTCGATTTGGTTACCTGTTGGCCTCTGAGGCGCTGGTCGGCTACCTGTGCAAAATCCAGCTTCCATGGAGCTTAGGACTCCTCTCGCTGGCTGCGGGGGAGGCAGCCTGGGATGAAAGGGAGGAGGAGCTCAGGGAGAAGGTGAAGTTTAACCGTCGGGAAATCGACTACATCTGGGAGGAACTCTCCAAGATCGACGGCCTTCACCCCTTCTACTCCTATGGCAATTACATATTGGTCGACCCTAGGGATGCCGCCGTGAAGGGAAAAGATGTGGTGGATTTCGTCTTTCAAGAGACGAAAATCATGATTAAGGCCTACTCGTTGCCGGGAGGAAGACAAGGGTTCCGCCTCAGCCTGGGAAACGAGGAGCAAAATCGGGCCTCCGTGCATGCCATCAAGAAATTCTTCGAAACCAGGTCTAAACCTTTTTGAAATCTCGATATCCGGGGGGAACAGTATATGGCGCATAAACACATACTGGAAAAGCTGGCCGAGGTAAACCCCAATGCGGAGATTTGGTGGGATTCCTCACCGCTCGTTTACAGAAGTTGGGCCCATGAGATGGTGGAAAAGGCCCCTGAGGGAAAGAGGAAAATATGGGACCAGCAGTTGATGCGGCTATTCGACCCCGAAAATCCCGGAGAGACATTCTTTCGGGGAGTAACTACGAATCCCCCCCTCAGCCTCAATGCCATCAAGGATGATCCACAATTCTGGGCGAATTTCGTGAGAGACCTAATCCGAGCCCATCCCGAAAAAGGGGTTGAGGAGATCTTCTGGCTCACTTACAAGGAGGTGGTCAAGAAGGGGGCCCAATCTTACCTCCCCCTCTGGGAGAAGTCAAACCACAAATATGGGTATCTCTCCGGGCAGGTAGACCCACGGTACCTCTTCGACGCGGAGAAGATGGTCGCCCAGGCCTTGGATCTGGCACAGCTCAGCCCCAACATCATGATCAAATGTCCTGGCAGTCGACAGGGATATGAACTGATTCGGAGGTTGACGGCCGAAGGCATCGCTACCAATAATACCCTCGCCTTCACCGTTCCGCAGTTTGTGGCGTGCATGGAAGCGGTGCAAGAGGGGCTGAAGATAGCACGGCGACACGGCGTTGACCTCTATCGATGGCGGTCGGTGATAACCCATATGTCCGCCCGGTACGGAACCCTGGGTGACCTCACGACCCAAGCGGAATCCCGAGGCATCGAGCTCAGTGAGGCCGAGGTGCGCTGGGCCGAGCTGGCAATCTTCAAAAGAGGATACGGGATACTGGAGGAGAAGGGATACCCCAACAAGATGCTGATGTGCAGCATGAGGATCAGTCCCCCCACCGACGATGAGACTGTCGCCAGTTGGCACATTGATAAAATAGCCGGGGGCGACGTCGTTTACACCTGCCCCCCCAAATACATTACCCAACTGATGGAGGTGGAGGACCGAATGAGGTCCTTCCATCCGGAAGCCATCCACGAGCCGCCGCCTTCGAAAACCCTGGATAAGCTGCTCAGGATCCCCTATTTCGCAAAATCCTACTAGCAAGACGGGATGGAACCCGATGAATTCAATCGACATGCTGCATTGATAGCAACCATGGCCGATTTCTCGACGGCAACCCGCGGAACGGTAGATTTCGTGGCCCAACAGTTTCAGGCGGAGGGGAAGATGTAACACCCGCCCTCGCCGGCGTTGTCATTCAGCGGGAGGAAACCGAGATGAGCGGAGATGAGATCCTGAAGGAACTCAAAGACGCTGTCGTCCGCGGGGATAAGGCGCGAAGTTCCCGGTTGGTCGAAAAGGCCTTGAGCGACATAGACCCACTGGCCGTCATCCAAAGGGGTATGACACCAGCCATGGAAAAGGTCGGAGACCGATTCAGCTCCGGGGCGATATTTCTCCCCGAGATGCTGATGGCGGCCGAGGCCTGGAACGAGGCCATGAGATTGTTAAAACCCAAGTTGCTCGAAGCGGGAGAAGGCGTCGCGAAAATAGGGACGGTGGTCATCGGAACCGTCCAAAGCGATGTCCATGAGATCGGAAAGAACATCGTGGCGACCCTCCTGAACACGGCCGGATTTGAGGTCCATGACCTGGGTGTGGATATCCCCGCTTCTACGTTGATCGGAAAGGCCAAGGAGGTGAACGCCGACATCATCGCCGCGTCGGCCATCATGACCACCACTATGACATATCAACGGGACGTCGTCGAGCATTTGATGGCCACCGGATTGAGGGATAAGTACATCGTCATCGTGGGCGGAGGAGTCGTCAATCAGAAATGGGCCGACGAAATCGGGGCCGATGGATACGGAGAAACGGCGGTGGAAGGCGTCCGAGTCGCGAAGAAATTGCTTTCGAGGAGGAGAGGAGAATAACATGGTCAGCTTTCACAAGGTCCTGGAGCGGGCGACAATGGGGCCCATCATCTCCTCCGACGATTTCGATATGAAGGTATTTATCCCCAAAGTCAAGGAGGCCGTGGAGAAATATAAAATCCGATATGATCCGGAAACGTCGGCGTTCCCTACTACGCCCTTGGATATGCCGCGGCGGGCTCCGCCACCAAACAGTACTTCTATGAGGCGGGGGCCTATCTCCTCGCCATCCAGTCCTCCGGAATGGGCATAGAAGACGTCCATCCGAATAAGGCCATGGTAAACAACGGGGCACTGCCCATCGACAGCGAGTTTACCTGCTCCTTGGGCCATGGAATGGCTGGGATCACCAGAAAAGAGGCCAATGAAATCATCAAGAGGCTTATGGAAAGCTATTTGGACGGAATAAAGAATCTACCGAAGGGCAGGATTCTCGACAAATGTTATGACATCCACACCATGAAACCCGATGACGAGCTGAGAAGTACATACGATGAAGCCTTAAGGGAATTGGGGGAGCTGGGCATCCGATTCAAGTGATGGTCCCAGCTCTCGATTCGCCAGATGCACCGAGAGGGTTCCAGTTTGACCAAATACGTGTCGATCAAAGGACGAAAAATCGGGTGCAGGCTCATCATTTTCGATAAGGATGGAACCCTCACGGACTTCTCGAAGATCTGGATCCCCCTCACGAGGAAGCGGATTGATTGCATTATCGAGGAGGTGGACGGACCTCCTGATTTGGGAGATAATCTCATGAGGGCATGGGGTGTGGATCCCGTGACTCAGCGAATCGACCCCAGGGGCCCCTGCGTGTCAGCCCCCCATTCAGAAGAGGCGCTTATCGCCGCCACCGTCCTCTATCAAAACGGATACCCGTGGAATGAGTCTAAGAAAGCGGTCGAGAGGGCTTTGGAAAGGGCTGATTCCCTTCGAGATTATCGCCGAAATTTGAAACCCGTCATAGGGATGAAGGAGACGTTGGAGAGGTTAAAGGAACGGGGGTTACTGCTCGCGCTGGCAACCTGTGACGTTCGGAACCAAACGGAGGAGATCCTGAGAATTCTGCGGATAACAGGAATCTTCGATGTGATTTTGAGCGCCGAAGAGGTCTCTCACCCGAAACCACACCCTCAGATGGTTCTCACCATATGTGAGCGGCTTAACATCCCTCTTGATGAAACTATTTTGGTGGGCGATACAGAGGGTGACATGGACATGGGGAAGGAGGCCGGAATCGCCCTCACCGTCGGCGTCCTCGAGGGTGGCCTTATCTCAAGGGCCGAGATGGAAAAGGTTGCCGATGTCGTCATTGACTCCCTATCGGAAATTCGTCCCCTCTGAGGGGTTCAATTTTCCGAGGATAACCATCGGTGCTAAAAATCATTCTATTCACGAGCGAACGCTCCTGTCTCCTCGCTTCAGAGCTTCCGGAGTGACCCTTTCGGGGCTTGCAGGCGGGGAATCCTTACCCCTTCCGGCCTCTAAAGGGCCGGCTTTCCCCTTCCTGCTCGTCCTCGATGGGTACCCCACTCCTTTCAGCAATTTCGCTCATAGACAGGGCCGTTCACTCTGAAATCAGGAAATTCCACATATGAGGTGTAAATCATGCTCATAGGGATACCAAGGGAGATCAAAGAGGGAGAGTATCGGGTGAGTATTGTTCCTGCAGGGGTGAAGACTCTGGTCGATGCGGGACACAGGGTTTTCATTGAAAAAAAGGCTGGAGAGGGAAGCGGTATATTCGATGAAGACTACATGCGTGCAGGGGCAGAGGTGAGGGATTCGGTAAAGGAAATATGGGATGAAGCGGAGATGGTGATGAAGGTGAAGGAGCCGCTGCCTCCGGAGTATGTTCTCATGCACGAGGATCAGATCATCTTTACCTACCTTCACCTAGCACCGGAAAGAAAGCTTACCGAGGCCCTGTTGGAACGGAAGGTCATCGGAATTGCGTACGAGACTATTGAACTGGATGACGCCACGCTCCCCTTGCTCACCCCGATGAGCGAAATCGCCGGCAGGATGGCCGTCCACGTAGGGGCATACTTTCTCCAGAAGGAGCACAACGGCAGAGGCGTTCTTCTCGGCGGCGTACCCGGTGTTGAGCCCGCAAATGTGGTTATTCTGGGCGGTGGTGCCGTGGGGACAAACGCAGCCAAGATAGCCCTGGGAATGGGCGCCAATGTCACGGTCCTTGACATAAACCTCAACCGACTGAGATATCTCGACGATATATTCTTTGGAAGGATCACTACCCTTATGTCAAATATTCAACACGTGGGCGAGACCGTTACCAAAGCCGATCTCCTGATAGGGGGTATACTCATCCCCGGCGCTCGGACTCCTCACGTCGTAACAAGAGATATGGTTTCCCAGATGAAAAAGGGGACGGTAATCGTCGATGTGGCGGTCGATCAGGGGGGGTGTGTCGAGACGACTCGACCCACCTCGCACGACGATCCCACCTATGAGGTCGATGGGATTATACACTATTGCGTGGCCAATATGCCAGGGGCTGTCGCCAGGACATCCACCTTTGCGTTAACCAATACTACTTTCCCTTACTGCCTCAAGATGGCTAATTTGGGTTACAAGGAGGCAATGCGGAGGGACAAAGCCCTCATGAAGGGGTTAAACATCTACGACGGGAAGGTAAGCTACAAACCCGTTGCCGATGCCCTGAACATGGAATACCTGTCGGTCGAGTTCTAAGAAGCTGCACTTGAGTTGCGGTCTAGCAGTGTTGCGGTCAAACGAGGAATAAATCCTAAATCGACTCGACCGGGGGCTTCGAGTGAGCCTCAGCCGAACTCCTCGTCGCGGGCCGAAATACTAATTTCTAAATCCAAATATCTAAATCCTAAACGTTTTGGTCATATGATTATCAGTGCTTCGTATTATTCGTATTA
>CAYFXP010000367.1:0-1808 GCA_964346935.1 uncultured Syntrophobacterales bacterium | reverse complement strand
AGATCGTTGGCGAGCCGGATACTGGAGAAGGGGCATCCTCAGATAAACAGGGTTGTGCTGGGCCATGCCATCGGTGACAGGCCAGTAGCAGAAGTGGTCTCCCGAAAAACGGGGGCATGAATCCCACGGTAAACGGGCTCCCTCAGTCGCTTTTCTTGCCTTCCTTCTCCCTGATGGCCCTTAGGATTTTCTCCGGGGTGATGGGGAGGTTATTGATTCTGACTCCGATGGCATCGTAAATGGCATTGGCGATGGCCGGGGCCGAGGGCACGCAGCCGGGCTCTCCAATCCCCTTCGCGCCGAAGGGGCCATCCTTATCTATGGTCTCGACGATGACGGGCTCAACGGGTATCACATCCTTGGCCGTCAGAACCTTATAGTCCCTGAAGTTGGGGTTCATACACTCCCCCTTATCGAAGATCAACTGTTCCGTCAGCCCATATCCGACACCCATGGAAACGGCTCCATAGATCTGTCCTTCCAGCAGCATGGGATTGATGGCCTTTCCCACGTCGTGCGCGGCGACGTACTTCAGGATCTTGACCTTGCCCGTCCCCTTGTCCACCTCCACCTCCACCCCATGGGTACCGTAGGCATATGTCATGGAGAGATTCCCCTTGAACTCGCGATCCAGGTTCTCATTATCGGGGTCGTAGAAGTATTCCGCCATGACCATCTTTCCGCCCGTCCTGTAGTGGCTTCCCCTGAGGATTTTCCCGAGGGGAATCTTGGTCTCGGGGTTCCTCTTCGAATGGACCATTCTATTTCTGATAACGAGGTCGGCGGGATCCTCATCCAGCCTGATCTCCCGTTTGGTACCGTCCTTTTCCTTCTCCATATCCACGTAGCCGGCTGCCAGCTCCAGGATTTGCTCCTTAAGCTTTTTTGCCGCACCAATGGCGGAATTACACGCCACGAAGGTGGTCCTGGAGGCGTGAACCCCCACATCCCAGGGGCAGACTTCCGTGTCGTGATCCACGACATTCACATCCTCAACCTCTACCCCCAGTTCCTCGGCCACAACCTGGGCTATGACGGTATCGGATCCCTGGCCAATATCCGTGGCCCCCGTGAAGACATCAACCGTGCCGAAGTCGTCCACCTTGATGATGGTCCCACACCCATCGGACTTATATACGCGGGCTCCCCCGCCCACATGGATGAGGGAGGCCATCCCAACCCCTCTGCCATCTCGCCTGCCGTGCTTCGGCTCCCAATCCAGGCTCTCAGCGACCTTTTCAATACACTCCTTCAAACCACAGGAGGTAACCTTGAACCTCTGGGGAGTAACCTCCCCCGGGGTGTTGGAGTTCATGAGCCTCATCTCCGATGGGTCGATTCCCGCTTCTTCCGCCAGATGGTCCAAGTTGCTCTCGATGCCGAAGGTTGCCTGCGGGTTTCCATATCCCCGCATGGCCTGGCTCCACGTATTATTGGTGTAGACGCATCTGGCAATGTAACGGACGTTGGGGAGCTTGTAGAGGGATGAGATGGGCATCATCATCACCGATGGAGTCGTCGCACCCCACGAGGCATAGGCCCCGTTGTCCAGGATCATGGAGACGTCCCTGAAGGTGAGCTTTCCATCCTTGGTACATCCCTGGGCGATATTGATAAGGGTGGGCTGACGGGGAGAGGTGGCAAAGAACTCTTCCTCGCGAGAAAATTGGATCTTTACCGGTTTTCGGCTCTTGTGGGCTAGCAGGATGGCGATATAGTCCTGGCCATAGGTATCCAATTTGCTCCCAAAACCGCCGCCTATGGTCGGTTGGATGATGCGGGCCTTGCTCCCCTCCAGGCCCATAGCC
>CAYFXP010000366.1:0-6198 GCA_964346935.1 uncultured Syntrophobacterales bacterium | reverse complement strand
GAACGAAATCTATTCCGAGCGTTTCCTTGATATCCTGGTAAATCTCCTTGGTTTTACCCGCAGCTTCCTCTTCTGCAATCATCTTGATAGAGGCCATATTGACCCTCCTTTCCAGAATTTCGATGGGAAGTCGACTGTTTCCTAAGTCGATTGCAATTTTCGCGAGTAAACGGGAAAAATCGGTATAAGTCAATGAAAAACAGTATGCTGCGTTCGAGTACATGCTCTATACGGGATAAAGCCCGGTTTTTCTACTACATAGGGAAAATACGGGATACTGCGAACAGCACAATCACTTGATATTTTACGGGAAATTACCCCGGCAGGCGGAACAAGAAATTTTTTAAATGAACGGCTTGATAAATCAGAATATACTGATTATACTGAATTACTAGATAAATCAAAAATTCTACACGATGAGGCCCCGGAAATGGCTAAAAAAGATAAGAATGGATCTTTATCCATGCAAAAGGCTGTGGGAATAGGCTGTTGCAGAGTTGAATCACTGATAAGCGTTGATGACCGGGGCCAGATGGTGCTTCCTAAGGAGATAAGGGATAAGGCACATATTCGTGCTGGGGAGAAGCTAGCCGTCATAAGTTGGGAAAAAAACGGAGAGGTATGCTGCATCTCCCTTATTAAGGCCCAAGACCTTATGGAAATGGTAAAGGGCCTGCTCGGCCCTATGATGCAAGACATATCCTCAGAATGACATTATTAAAACCGTATGGAGGTGCCTGAAAATGAAGGACGAGGAAATTAAGACCATCGTAAGAGAGAGCTATGCCAAAATTGCGAAGCGGGGGAGTTCCTGTTGTGGCCCTGCGAAATCGTGCTGTGGGAGTGCAGATGGAGCACAAGATATTAGTGAGAAGATAGGATACACAGAAGAAGACCTCAAAGGGGTACCCGAAGGGGCCAATCTCGGGCTCGGTTGCGGGAATCCTGTCGCCCTTGCTACGTTAAAAGAAGGGGAAACCGTTCTCGATCTTGGCTCGGGCGCAGGATTTGACTGCTTTCTTGCAGCCAAAAAAGTTGGTGAAAGAGGCAAGGTTATCGGTATTGACATGACGCCTGGGATGATTGACAGGGCGAGACAGAATGCCAGGAAGGGCAACCACGGAAATGTTGAATTCAGGCTCGGGGAGATAGAAAATCTACCCGTCGCTGACAATTCTGTTGATGCAGTCATCTCAAATTGTGTAATCAACCTCTCACCAGACAAACGAAACGTCTTCAAGGAAGCGTTTCGAGCATTAAAACCCGGCGGCAGGCTCATGATATCAGATATAGTATTGTTGAAAGAACTTCCGGAATCAATAAAGAACTCCATAGAAGCGTATGTGGGCTGTTTTTCTGGAGCAATGAGGAAAGAAGAATATATCCAGGACATAGAAGAGGCGGGGTTTCAGAGGGTCGAGATACTAGATGAAGTATCTTTCCCCATCGAGTTTATGGCTAACGACCCAATTGGAAAATCTATCGTTGAAAACTCAAACATTCCGCGGGAAAAGGTAAAAGAGATTCAAAGTCCGATTATGAGCATCCATGTTTATGGCGTCAAACCAACTGAAACGGCGTAGAGAGCTGGAAGAAAAAAAGCTGTCGGGATGTGAAGGAGTGTAACCTTTTGGGGGTCCTTCCCGTCTTATGGGTAAATTACAACAAAAAGAGGATACTATTCCAACTAAGCTTAAAGGGATTCGGAAATGAATTATCGGGAGATCCACAATCAGTACTATGCCAAGGTCAGAAAATTCGTCCTGGCCTCCATCAGGGATGAATGGGTAGCCGACGACGTTGTTCAGGAGACGTTCGTTAGAATCCAGGAAAACCTGGACAGCGTAAAAGATGCCTCAAGGATCTCCTCTTGGATATTCCGCATAGCATTCAACCTTTGCCAGGACCATTTCCGGCAATCGGCGAGATCATCATCCAGAGAAGGCATAAGCCAGGAGAGGATGGAAATCTCCAGGGAATCCTCCATTCAAAAGGAATTGGAACAGCGTCAGATGGGGCAATGTGTTCAGGACCACATGAGCCTTCTTCCTGAATCCCTCCGAACGGTCCTAATCCTCTATGACATCATGGATTTCACTCATCAGGAGATTGCCGAGATTCTCGGAACAACGATCGAAAATACCAAGGTGAGGTTGCACGGAGCCAGAAAAAGGTTCAAGGTTATCCTTGAAGAGCAATGTGCCTTTGAGGTGGATGAGAGAAGTGTGCTGGTATGTGAGCCGACGGGAAAGAAAGAGTAACTGGTGCTGAAACCTTAAAACAAATGAACTTCAAGGAGGATTATCATGGATAGCAAAGACAAAACAAAAGACGGGGGCAAATCCAAGGAAACAGGTTCTGATTTCCCTTTTGGAGACTGTCAGGAAATGTTCGAAAAGATGAAAGAGTGTTGCGGAGACATGGCGGATACCTTTGGCTGCTGCTCCATGATGGGAAAGATGAAAGACGAGAAACGGGACAAATCAGAGGGAGAGTAAAACGGAGAAGCAAGGAATGGGTTCGGTGGTAAAAGTATTATCGAGGCGATTCCATTCGAACGAGAGGAGATAATGCAAATGGCTGGATACGAAAGTCTCGAAATTGGAAACTGGTGGTGGATATTTCCCATTGTCATGATGATCCTTTGTTTGGTCATGATGCGGGGGCGGATGTGCTGCATGATGCGCAGGCATGATAGCCAAGACTCAGACGTCCCACATGGAAACGTCCCTTCTGACTCTGCCAGGGAGATCCTGGACAGACGATATGCCCTCGGCGAGATCAGCAAAGACGAATACGAGGAGAAGAAAAGGAATATATCAAGTTAAAGGATAATAGAGGGTGATCGGGCTCACCCCTGATGACGTACAGAAAAGGAGGTGATTATGAGTGAGCTTCGAATTATATCGTTCCCCGGCGCGGCTCGAATCACCTTTGGGAGAATACAGCATTAGGTGTATGGCAAAAAGAAACCAGCACGGATAAAAAATCGTTTGAGGCAGATGAAAGCTAATTCAGATGCTCTGTTTCTAATCAGCGTAAGTTTTTTCTGCTTGACGTATTTTTTATAAGCTGCCGCCGAAGGATTTAGGCCTCAGGATACGCCGGCATTCATACCTTAGATCAGATCCTGCCATATACCTCCTTTTTGCTTGACAGAGTAGAAAAATATTGTTAAGTTATACTTAACAATCGCCCCAAAAGGAGGTTCCCTTTGAAAATTGCCTTAATTCTTACTGGGGTCGCTCTTTCCTTGGCTATTTTTATTATTCCCCTATTCATTCTAGCCCTGTTCCTTTCAGAACGTCTATATCATTCAAGGAAAAGCTGAGCTTTCTACTGTTTATTCTCCAGTTGGTGACGATTCTAATCGGAAATTTGAGCAATTTCAGAATGGTTTGTGCCCTAGATAGATCACTGGTCGGAAAGAAAATATCCCTTTTCAACAATAGGGCTTCCAACTGAACGTCGGAGACAGCGCAGATGAAGATGTCTCACACCCATTTTTCTCCCTCGACCCCAACCCTCGGAACCATTGACCGCATTCACCGGTTGGCGGGTTCCCCCCCTTTCCGGGCCCTGTTGAAGAGATTAAGCTCCCCATGCACTCTCTGCCATGATAATCACTTGGAAAGGAGCATGGCTCTTTATGGTGAAAATGGGGATAACAAAAACTCCCTCCCGTGGCTCTGCTACCTGGAAGTGTTGGCCTATCAGCCTCTCTTGGAAATGCTACGGGGCTGGCTTGGAATGGAGCGTTCTGTATTCAGGGAGCTCTTGTCGGAAAAACACACTCGTCATCTGATTGTCAACTACCTTTGCGGATTTGGCCAGTTTGGGGGGATTACTCCCCAGCCTTCGGGGGCACCTGTTATCCTGGTGTGGGAGATTACTCGATCCTGCAACCTCCACTGTGTTTACTGCCATGTCGATGCCGATCAAAACCCCATGAAAGACGAACTGACCCAAAAGGAGAAGCTTGAGTTGATCCAGCAGGTTGCAGAAGCGGGAACCAATGCCCTTATGATCGCCGGTGGCGAGCCTCTGACTTCCCCCGATCTTCCTGAAATGATTTGCGAGGCCCATCAAAGGGGCCTTTACACCGTTCTCATTACCAATGGTACGCTGCTTAGTCGCAAAAATGCGCTTTGCCTAAAGGAGGCGGGTCTCGACTATATTAAAATCAGTATCGACTCAGTTTCCCCGCAAATCCATGATGCGCTCCGCGGGAAGGGATGCTGGGTCAAGGCCATTTTAGGGATTCAAAGTGCCGTGGACACAGGCATTGATACTGGAATTTCCATCACAGCCACCCAGGCCAACTTTGGAGAGATCCCGAAAATAGTTCACATGGCCAAAGAACTGGGGTGCAAGAGGATCATTATCTTCAATTTTGTTCCCTGTGGACGAGGAGGCGATGAAATCGAACTGGATCTGGATGGTGAAAAGAGAAGGAAGATGCTCAATCTCATTATGGCAGAGACTCGTTGTAAGATTTTGGGTGAAAACCATTTGGAGATATCTACGACGGCTCCTCAGGCCCCGCTCGTTGCCGATAGAATACTGAGGAAGTTCTCATTTAACCAGCTGGCCCTGGGAGCGATGAATCTGCTTCCCTACGGCCGAATCCAGGCAGGAGCTGCTCTCTTTTCCAAAGGGTGTTCGGCAGGCATCACTCTACTTTCAGTTGATCCTGATGGCTCTATCAGACCCTGTGATATGCTTCCATTCAAGATCGGAAATATCCGGGAGAAAAACCTCATGGAAATCTGGTCCAAGAACCCCGTCTTGATAAAACTGAGAAACAGGCAAAATATCAGGGGCTGGTGTGGGCACTGTTCAATCCGGGACATCTGTGGAGGGTGCAGGGCACGAGCTTATACTTACTTCTGAGACATCTTTGGGCCCGACCCCAATTGCTTTCGGAGCAAGAGCGAAGACCGAGAAAGAAAGAAAACAGCCCGAGATGATTAAGTATTCCTTTCTTATTAGATAGCGTGTGCATAGGCTCTGTGTGCAAAATCAAACTTCAGCACAGACTCCCCTTGCTGTTGGGGCAAAAGGATTTTTGGAAAAGTCATGAAGGTAGTAATTGATGGTCCCCCTGGCTATTTGAGTTTCCGTATAAAGACAGGGGCCGATGGTTCTGTCGGCTATCTTTAGCTCGCAATGCTTGCTCAGGAGAGGCAGATAGCTATGTACATTGATATTTCATATCTAAAAGAACTCGATATTCACCTCATCAAGGTAAAGGGCAGGCTAGATTCCTATTACGCTTCACAACTGGAGAATTCCCTTGAACCCGTATTGAGGAGGACCCGAAAGATCATACTGGAATGCTCAGATGTCACTTTCTTGAGCAGTGCTGGGATAAAGGTCCTCCTTTCTTTGAAAGATGTACTCAAGAGTAAAGGTGGCAACCTAATATTGCTCAATTTGCAAGAAACAGCGAAAAAGGGACTCAGAACCTCTAAGACTTTCGATCTGTTTTGTCACACAAATGATCGAAAGGAAGCCATTGAACTCTTAGAACGGAAAAAAGCCTCCTAATCGACATAATCAGGTTATATTCGCGTTTTTGCTTGAGAATCGGCGGTTATGGTTCGTGGGAAAAAGGGACTAAGCGTGGTCATCTCACAAAAGCATAAAGGAGGGACCCTAAATGGGGAGGACAAAGGCAAAGATTTGGGCCTTGCCATTGTTGCTATTGGCTATAGGGATTTTCCTCCTCCCAAGGGAGCTCTGGGCAACCGAGGATAGCCTCTGTTTTGAATGCCATAGCGATAAGGGATTAACCAAGATCGATGAGTTGGGAAGGGAGGTCTCCCTATATGTAGACATGGCAAACTGGGGAAACTCAGTGCATGCGGATATCTCATGCGTGGGTTGCCATAACGATTTAGAGGGTATGGAAGTGGAACACACCGCAAAGCTCAAACCGGTAAACTGCGGCCAGTGCCATGAGGAAGTGGATCGAGTATACCAGGGGAGCCTCCATGCAGAGGCCATCAAACGTGGAGTAAAGGATTCGGCCCGCTGTTCGGACTGCCACGGCTCTCACTATATCTACCCCAAGGGGCACATCATGTCCAAGGTGAACCCCCTGAATCTGGAGGAAACCTGTGACCGCTGCCACGCGGACGTGGCCTTTGTGAAGGAACACCGAGGGATTCCCGATCGGGTCTTGCCCGGTCTTAT
>CAYFXP010000365.1:0-12767 GCA_964346935.1 uncultured Syntrophobacterales bacterium | reverse complement strand
ATGAGGAGATCTCTGAAAGGCAAACCAGGGAATCAATGATTCTAACTATATTCGATAGTCACCCCATTGGCCAGAACTATCGAATTGCTAAATAAATATTTACCCTCCCCTTTCTCCTTCATTTCCCTATCCAGCTTTTTGAATTTGGCGATAAACTCTTCTTCAGTGGTGGCAGGAAAAAAAGGACAAGGATTAAGGTTCGTCAGGCCAATGAGGGAAAATCCAGTGCCCGACCAACGAGCCAACACAGAGTTCCTTATTCCGCTCCGTGCATATCGGGCACAATCTGTTGAACTTCCCTCTGGCCGGAAACTCCTTGCCACACCGAAGGCACTTCCTCTTAAAAAGGGGTAGTTTGATTTTCAGTGGTCTATGAAGGGGTTTTTGGAGAACCATTAAACTGACAATACCACAAGACCAGCGAGGCGTAAAGGTTTCTCACCAAGGAGCGATTTCGTGCATCTGGGGCCTAATTCTCCACCTTTTCCAGAGATGAGAACGGATAGGAAAGTCTTCTGCTTGGGTTGAATAGCGGCAATTTGAGGAAATCAGATTGGCAGCTCTTGGAAGGCCCGTACAGACCACATCAATTCCAGATATCTTGCCAATATCTGGAGTTTTCAAGGAATCGAGATATCATGAGGATATCAAAACTTCGAGCCTTATGAAGACATTGGCTCCAGATTTCAAACCAACCTACATGAATGAACGCAGGGCTACGGGTTCGGGTTACCATAACCATGGAACCCGGGAGGTCAGATCTACACCTTCATAACAAGACAGTTGATTTAGCGAATCCTTCTATGAGGTAGATTCGCGGATCCTGGCCCTACCTAAGATTTCAATCGTTAATCGATAGAATAGGCAGTCCCAAGAAAGGGGACAATGCCAAGAAAAGGGACGACGGTGAAATATTTACAACCGCCACTCCTCCTGATATGAGTGCTTTATGCAAAGGAAGACCCGCCCATGGCACCTACGGCGAGGGTTTAACTTTTGTGCATAATCTGTCTGAAAAGTGGCTCGGCGGCTAGGAATGAACCCATCTGCTGTCAATGAGGCGTTAATGCGAGGGCGATTTGACGGTCATAGCGAACTGATTTGGAAGCAGATCATGTAGTTTGGATCGGAAGGAATTACCTGAAAGCGGGAGGGGATGGTAAATAAGCAATGAATGTGAATATTTCACCGTCGTCCCGTATTCGCGCGTATTCGCGCATTTTCGTTTTCCGTATTCTCCGTATTTTCTGTCTTTGAAATAATTTCCTAAAAGAGCTGCAAAAAGGTAATAATCGGAAGGAGCTTAAGGCTTACTTGATTGCGAGGTCAATTAGGTAAAAAAACTTCGCTCTAATTTCCAGGTTTACTCCTAAGGCGCGAAGTACAGCTATAGCGCCTGTGAGTTAAACAGAACGCCTGCTCCTAACAAAACTACTAATAAAACGAGTTTGGCACCTCCCTCAGGCTGGGCTATGGCCACCATGAGTGCGCAAATACCCAGCGATAGCAGAATGATTCCAACTAAAGCTGCTCCAATGGGCTTAAAATAAACACTAGGCGTATTTTTACATTTAGATTTTTTGGGGTTTTTCCCGTGAGTATCTGCAAATTTGGCGCATTTCTTGCTTAGAAAATTCAATATAAGAAACCTCCCTCTTAGGAGGGTTTAAGGGGCCATAAGGTGACTGCCGTGGCGGGCGTAATCTTAGTGGCCTCTTTCTTTTGATGCGCTTATTAATCTCCTATGAAAAATTCCTCCGGAACTCTCTACTCAGCAGTCCTCTCCCATCCCCCCCTAGCTACGCGCTCCGTCGCTCGAAGTACGTCCCAACCCAAAGGAGAGCAATGGAAAAGGCAAGGGGTATCTGAAATATTTCCCGCCCCCTCAAGAGGACTTTCTTCCCGACCACCGCGGGATCCCTGAAAATCCCCCGGAGCTCTTTCCCCGACGAGAGCCGGATATATTGCCCCCCTGTCGCCCGGGAGATCTCCCTTAAGATCCCCTCATTCAATCGAGTGACGACCTCTTCGCCCTCCATCTTGAACCACTCCTTGAACGTGCCTTCCTCGTATACGGGAATTCTGGAACCCTTGAGGCTTCCAACGCCTCCAGAGACAACACTGATAGCATTGGCCTTAATATCGGTCAGTATCCCTTGGAGATTTTCCGGACGGACGTGGCCACCGTCAGAGAGAAAGAGAATGATCTTCTTCTTGTCGCCTTTTTCGAACAGAGTAACCGCCTCGGACAAGGCCTTTCCGATGTCGGAACCCTCGGAAGGAGCGGAACCTATCGTGACCCAATTCTTCAGGACGAACCTCAGGGCGTGAGAATCATCGGTGAGTTCTGCCTGGGGAAAACTATTCCCTGCAAACGTCACAATACCAAGTCTATTGCCCTCCAACTCCGGCAGACATCCGATTAGAGCGCTCTTTGCCATTTCAGCTCGAGAAACCCCCGGCCCACAATCCTCGGCCGCCATGCTCCTGGATACGTCCAGAATAGCTACCACGTCAAGAGTCCCCTCCTTGATCTGCCCCGAATTTCCGGACAGGAGAGGCCGAGCAGCAGCCATAATCAAGAGGGCAAGGCAAAGGACTATCAGGAATCTCTGGTAAATGATCTTCCGGTTGCGGCAGAACCGGGAGAACTGGATCAGCAAGTCCATTTTTCCAAATTCCTCGAGGATGGCCTTTCTCCGATGAAGGCCCCACACGATGGCTCCCAGAACAAAGGGCAGAATCAACATGGCCCACAATGCCTTCGGGTTCAGAAATTCAAGGCCCATTGGCTCTCCTAAATGTCCGGCTTATCAGGGCCGTACCAACCCATCTGGCTCTTATCCTCCTCGTCCTCCGGCTCTGGGTTCAGAGAGGCCTGGCTTCCCTCATCGGGGAACGCCATGGGATAGAAGACGTAGAGCCGTTCGAGGTTGTATTTGCTTTCCCAATCGGTGGGATCGATGCGAAGCGATTCCCGGTACATCTCGGCTGCCTTTTTCGGTAGGTCGAGCCGAACCAGAATGTTGCCGATATTGTAATAGGCTCGTTCCTTCAGGGAAGAATCATGGCTTTTGTCAATCACCCGGTAGAAATGCTCACCTGCCTTCTGGAGGTTATCCGCACGGTAGGCCCTTACTCCCATGTTATATGAGATGAGGTCTTCCGACGCGAAGGGGCTTCCCTGCGCCCTCTCAAGGCACTGTTGGTCCAAGCGGTTCTCCTCTATGGCTTTGACCGCCTCTCCAATCACGTCCGCATACCAGTACTTCTGATAGATCCCATAGGAGAGACAGATGACTCCCGCTATGATCAAATAAGCCCGATACGAACGGATATATGCCATTGCCCTCATGGTGGCCTTCCTAACAGACCTCGACAAGAAGGGTACTGTGCAACAACGTCAGAATGAGCAAAAGAAACAAGGCCGACAGGACGAACAGGGGATAGAGCTCCTGCCTTTTCCCTTGATTCTCTATTTTTACCCTGCCCGGTTCCAAGCGGTCTATCTCTTCAAAGGCCGCGAT
Source organism: uncultured Syntrophobacterales bacterium (assembly GCA_964346935.1). Lineage (GTDB taxonomy): Bacteria > Desulfobacterota > BSN033 > WVXP01. The sequence goes on along the minus strand of CAYFXP010000365.1, from coordinate 9,240 downwards.
CAACTCTTCCTCCGATTCAGCAGGGATGAATCGTCCCTTGGTCTGGTCCGCGATTTCCAAGAGATCGCCATACTCCCTCTTCAGGTTGACTCCCACGAGATAAAGGCGGATCCCCATCTCCCTTATCCCCCCGGCGATCGTCTCCTTCATCTTGCCCGAGATTATGGACTCGCCATCGGAAAGGAAAACCAGAATGCGACTCGCCGACTGTCCCATTTCCCTGAAATGATCCATGGCCTTTATGAAGGGTTGAACGAGATTGGTCCCGCCATAGAAAGCCGACCCAAGTCTATCCACCTTTTTCAATATAAGGCCGAGGTCTCTCGTCAGGGGCCAGCTTCCGAAGGTCTCATCACCAAAGACCAGGAGGCCGACCCGATCGTTTTTTCGGTTTAGAATGAACTGGCGGGCTGCCTTCTTGGCGATATCTATCTTCCTTGGTTCATCGGTTAGCTGTAAGCTGCTTCCCACATTATTTTGCATACTATTGGAGAGGTCAGCGATGAGAATGATATCACGGGCGAGAAACGTCTCGTGCTGGACGACTTTTTCCCATTGGGGCCGGGCCAGCCCCAGAATCAACAGGGCTATTACAATGGCGAAGAGTGCCTGCGGCAGGTGCTGCCACCATCTCCATCCACTATCGGCCTCCAGCAGGTGAAGACGTGTGTACCCGAAGAAAGCGGTTTTCCTCGTGAGAAAAAGGGGCAAGAAAATGATTGCCGCAAACAAAACAAAAGGGTTGGCCAACCGTATCATGCGTGCTTAGCCCCTGATTGGGTTGTCTCGTCTATGCTCTCCATGAGCGCATTGAATTGTCGCATAACCGACTCAACATCCACGGGGGCATCTCCCTCGTAGATAACCTGGTTGATTCTCGCCACCAAGCCCTTGAGTTCTTCATAGAAAGGATTATCTTTCAGCTGATGCACAATCTCCTTCGAGGGCCTATTGGCGGTATTGAGCCCATAGACATTTTTCAGGAAATCCCTCAGGATTCTATTGATCTCAAAGAATAGGTGCTTTCGATGATCTTCGTAGTTGAAGCACCTCTCCCTGGCTTCGTGAAGCGCCTTCCGGGCACGATCCTTGGGCGTGGGCTCCCGGCTTTGCTCTTCCGCCCTCCGTCTGTTTCGGATAAACTCCCAAGGCCAGGTGACGAGGGCCATGAAGACCATAAAACCGCCTATAGCCATGGCCACTTTCCAAATGAGGGCTGCGCTCTTGTCAATGATGGGCCCCTTGATGTCCTTCATCGGACCATAGTAGGCCGCCGTCCGTGACACAAAAATATCAAAGGACTGTGAAAAGAGGCTCCGATAGTGATACTTTGATTCGACCGGATTCAGATCCTTTTCCGTTGCATAGGAGATACGGAGGGGAGGAAATTTCAGCCTATCAACGGCAATGGCAGGCTCGAAAGATTGGAGCCGATAGGTCACCGTGTAGGTGGTCCCACCGGTGTTCCGGTTCTTATGCACCCTCACATCGCGAACCTCAAAGGGTCCGTGGGTTTCGTCCTTCTGGGGGAGGTTTACCAGGTCTACAACGGGTCCATCCCCCGTGTTCAGCGTGACGACCAGGGGAATTTCATCACCGATATGGAAGCCGAAGTTCCTCGGACAGTGAAAATCGACGATTATGGGAAAGGCCTTATGATCCGAGGGGTCCCCCTCCTCAGATTGGAGGCTGCGATCGTCCGAAGACGCAGTTCCCAAAACGAAGGAGTCAGCCAGGAATGTGACGAGGAGAAACGTCTTCACTTAATGGACCCTCCTCCGGGCGAGGAAAAGCCTACCGATTTCCCTGACATAGTCGGTTTCCTGATTTATCCAGAGGGCATCGATGGACAAGCTCTTAAACAAAGCTTTCAAACCCTGTTCCCTGGCCTCTACTCGCTTCTGAAATGCCGCCTTCGTTCTACTCCCCCCCAACCAGATAGTCCTGCTCCTTCCAGTCTCCAGGTCTTTCATCCGAGCGATGCACGGCTTTTTGGGGAGAACCTTCTCCCTTGGGTCCCAAATGACGCTGGAAACCACATCATGCAGGAGGGCAACGGGTTTCAGAGCCCTTTCGATCTCATTGAGCTCTTCTTGGAAGTCAGAGATGAGAAATACCAGGGATCGCTTTGCTGACAGCCCGGAAGGAGCCCGGATCAGTCCCCCTCCACCATTCCCATCTGATCTCGTTTCCAGGATTTTCTGAGGGATGAGGAGCCTATACTCCTCGGGATTTCGGAGGGGCCATTGGATTTCAACCTGAGATCCGTAGCCGATAAAACCGACTCGATCGTGACATCGCCAGGCTGCGTGAGCGAGAATAGCGGAGATTTCCGCCGCCAGTCTCCGCTTCGTAACCCGAACCGTTCCAAAATCCATGGAACGACTCAGATCCACGACGAGAAAAACGGCCAGGTTGGTCTCAGTGAGCCGGGTATTCTTCAGAATACGGTGGCCTCCCGTCCGTGCGGTGGCCGACCAGTTTATGGCTCGGGGATTATCGCCCAGTTGGTATTCAGAAATCGTCTCGAACTCCGAGGATCCCCCCACTTGGCGGCTGGGCCAGATTCCGAGATCATGATGGCCCGAATACCAGCGAACGTAGTAATCAACCTCTGCGATCTTTTCGAGGATCTCTCTCACGGGACCTGAACTCCTTCCAAGATCTCTTGAATAACGTTTTCCACGGTCAACCCTTCGGCTTGGGCGGAAAACTCCAAGAAAATCCTATGCCTGAGAACATCCCTTGCGACGGCCTGAATATCCTCAGGATAGACGTGCTGTCGTTTGTGCAAGAAGGCCTCGACGCGCGCAGAATCCCTCAGGGCCAACGTTGCACGAGGCGAAGCGCCGAGCTTCACACATCCCTCTAGTCCTTCCAGGCCAAACTCCCCAGGAAAACGAGTCGCGCGGACCACGTCAACGATGTATTGATGGGCGTAATGCCCCACGGATACTTCCCTTTTTATGCCTTCCCGAAGTTCACAGATGTCATGCGGCTCGACGACCTTCTGGACGGCGCTGACCTTATTCCTCTGATCGAGGTGGACATTGGTGAGGATATGGATCTCATCCTCCGGGCTGGGATATTCCACCACCACCTTGAAGAGAAACCGATCCAGCTGGGCCTCGGGAAGGGGGTAGGTACCGTCCTGTTCTATGGGATTCTGCGTTGCCAGGACAATGAAGGGATCGGGCAGTTCGAGGGTGTCTTTTCCCATGACGGTGACTTGCCGCTCCTGCATTGCCTGTAGCAGGGCAGCCTGTGTTTTTGCGGGAGCCCGGTTGATCTCATCTACAAGGGCAACATGGCACTCGGTCAGGGGGCCCCTCTGAAGTTTAAAGCGATTTCCGACGTAGACATAGGTCCCGATGAGGTCGCTAGGGAGCATATCGGGTACCATCTGGATCCTCCGGAATACCCCTCCCATGGCCGCTCCCATGGCCGACACCAAGAGGGTCTTGGCTAATCCCGGAACACCCTCAAGCAGGACGTGGCCATCAGCAAGGAGAGCCACCACAATGCGACAGATCAAGGTCTTCTGCCCCAGAATTATCTTCTCTATCTCGGCCGCGAGGCCTTGGATCTTCTCTATGCCCTCATGGAGGCTTGATTCTGATTTTTCCTTAAGCTGAGCGATGGTTTGCATGGAACCCCCCAAAAAAGCAAAACGTGTTCTATACTCCCTTACTGCAATTGATATGCCAAAAATTTTCCCCCAGTTTTCCCCGTCCCCATGGGATTTATTAAAAACAACCCCATAAGGGCTAGGTCACATTATGAAAATTTTTCAAGGTTTGCGCAAAATTTACCGCCAGTTGATCAGAATTAACCGCAGGCATTGCCATTTTATTGGAGCACCTATCGTGCGATCGAACAACGGGTTTGCTCCAGAACCTCGAGAAAACTCCATCTCAAAAAAACCTAATTCCCTTGACATCCCATCCGATTCGAGGTAAAGTAAAAATAACCAACGCTAGGGGAGCCTAATGGGCTGAGAAATTTCGTCCCAAATAGGGGACGGAATGACCCTTTGAACCTGTTTGGGTAATTCCAGCGTAGGGAAGCGGCAATTGAAAAACCGGGTCAGGGCCGTAATACCCAAACGGAATTACGGCCCTTTTTTTAGAAGGAGATGGATATGGAGCTGAATGAAGTGGTCATTACCAAGGCAATCATCGAGCGGTTTACGAGAAAACTAAAGGAAAACCTCGATCTGGACGTGGCCGTAGTGGGAGGGGGTCCCTCCGGCCTTGTGGCATCTTACTACCTGGCAAAGGCGGGGTTCAAGGTCGCCATCTTCGAGAGGAAGCTAAGCATAGGAGGCGGAATGTGGGGCGGCGGGATGATGTTCAACGAGGTGGTTGTCCAGGAAGAGGGAAAACGAATTCTCGACGAATTCGGCATCCAAACCGAGGCCTATGAGAATGGCTACTATACGGCTGATTCAATAGAGGCCATTAGTACCATCTGCTCACATGCTACCAAAGTCGGAGGGACTATCTTCAACCTCATCAGCGCTGAGGACGTGGTGGTCCGGGAGGATCGAGTTACGGGCCTAGTCCTGAACTGGACCGCCGTGGAAATGGCCAACCTGCACGTCGATCCCCTCACCATCAGATGCAAATATGCTATCGATGCCACGGGCCACGCCACGGAGGTGGTGGCCATCATCCAGAGGAAGATGGGTGCCCAGCTTTTCACCGAGACGGGCAAGGTGGTGGGGGAGAAATCGCTCTGGGCGGATGCCGCGGAAAGGGATACCTTGGACAACACCAGGGAGGCATTCCCAGGGGTTTTTGTGGCGGGGATGGCTGCCAATGCCACGTTCGGCTCGTATCGAATGGGCCCCATTTTCGGAGGAATGTTGCTTTCGGGGGAGAGGGTAGCCGAGCTCTTGATCGAAAGGCTTCGCCCCGGGGGAGGAAGGGAATAGTGAGGAGGGTATTAACAATCGCCGGATCTGATTCCGGAGGAGGGGCGGGAATTCAGGCCGACCTGAAGACCATTACCGTCCTCGGCGGATTTGGCATGAGCGTCATTACCGCCCTTACTGCCCAGAATACCGTGGGGGTCCAGGGGATTGTGGAACTGGATGTGGAGTTCGTAAAGAGGCAGATCGACTCCGTCCTCTCCGATATAGGCGCAGATGCCATCAAGACGGGGATGCTCGCCAATTCTGGGATCGTACGGGGAGCCGCGGAAAAAATCAGGGAATACGGCATCGAGAAGGTGGTTATCGATCCGGTAATGGTTGCAAAGAGCGGCGATGCGCTCCTGAAAAAGGAGGCCCAGGAAACGGTAAAACGTGAGCTCCTTCCCCTCTGCTATTTGGTCACTCCCAACCTTCCCGAGGCTTCCGTTCTCTCCGGTCATGAGGTGGAGGGGCTCGATGACATGAAGTGGGCGGCAAGGGCAATTCACCAACTGGGGGCCAGAAACGTCCTGATAAAGGGAGGCCATCTGCCCGACAATCCCATTGACATCCTCTTTGACGGGCAACGGTTTCATGAATTCGGAGGGGAGAGGATTGTAACGGAGAATACCCACGGCACCGGATGCACGTATTCAGCAGCCATAGCCACCGAACTCGCCAAGGGCGAACCCTTGGCCAGGGCGATCGAGAAGGCAAAGGCCTTCATGACCACCGCCCTTCGATTCTCCCTGAATATCGGAAAAGGGCATGGTCCGACAAACCCCTACGCAATGATTTCAAGGGAAATCGAGCGGTATCGGGTTATCGTTGCACTTGAGGAAGCCGCGTCAGTCCTGCGAGAGGCCAGAGTGGGGGAGCTCATCCCAGAGGTACAATCGAATCTCGGGTATGCTTTACCCTACGCCGAGATGAGGGAGGATGTGGCCGCCTTCCCGGGAAGGATAATTCGGATCGGCGATTCCGTCGAAACCCTGAGGGGGCCAGCCTTCGGGGGTTCCCAGCATATAGCCAGCATTATCCTGACGGTAATGAAACATAATCCGGAATACCGATCCGCCATGAACATCCGATACTCGAAGGAAGTCCTCAGCGCTTGCTCGGCGCTCCCTTATTCCGTGACAAGCTTCGACCGAAAACGGGAGCCCAGGGGAATCAAGGAAAAGGAAGGATCCTCGCTGGAATGGGGCACGGAGTGGGTTTTGCGGGGGAGCAAAGGGGTGCCGGATATCATCTATGATGAAGGAGACCGTGGGAAGGAAGCCATGATTCGAGTTATCGGCAGGTATCCCCGAGAAGTCGTCGAGAAAGTCCTCAGCATTAAAGAACTGCTGACCAAGCCCAGCTGACATTGGTTTCACCAAGACCCTCATTTTGGTCATCCGATGGATAAAAACATGGGGAAAAAAGGGGCCTCGTTTCCGAGGGATAGTAAGCTCTCCGTTAGGGAGATCGAAAAGAGCTTTCACCAGGACGGATCCTCCCTCGCTGTGCTCCTGGACATCTCCCTTTTCGCTCGTCCAGGGGAATTCATCTCCATCCTCGGTCCCTCTGGGTGCGGTAAGAGCACGCTGTTCAACGTCGTGGCTGGCTTGATCCAGAGGGACAGAGGAATCATATCCATCGATAACATGGAAGTCCAGAGCGGACTGGGAAATGTCGCCTATATGCAGCAGAAAGATCTCCTCTTTCCGTGGAGAACCCTCCTGCAAAACGTGTTTCTGGGACCTGAGATTTCAGGGGGAGTTCACGAGGAGATCCAGAGCGAGGCGCTGGAGCTCATGACGCGAGTGGGCCTAAGGGGGTTCGAGGGGAATTACCCTGCTGAATTATCCATGGGCATGCGGCAGCGAGCTGCCTTGGTAAGAACGCTACTCTTCCACAAGGATATCCTCCTCCTGGATGAGCCCTTCGGGGCCCTCGATGCCCTGATTCGCTCGGTTATGCAACGCCTCCTGCTCGAGCTTTGGATGGATTATCGGCAGACAATCCTCCTCGTTACCCATGATGTGGAGGAGGCCCTGATTCTCTCTGATCGCGTCTATGTGTTGACCGCTCGCCCTGCCACCGTTAAGGAGGAAATCAGCGTCGATATTCCGCGGCCCAGGAAGGTGACGGATCTCAGCTTCGTGGACCTCAAGAGGGCTCTCTTAGATATGCTCCAAGGAGAGATCGAGAGGGTATTTGCATGACCAAGCGGATGCTCTATCCGGGCATACTCTTAGCTCTTTTCGTCCTCTTTTGGGAGCTCATGGTTCGACACCTAGAGACCCCCCACTATATCCTTCCCGCCCCCACTTTGATCCTTCGCACTCTGACCCTTCAACAATCGCTCCTGCTCCATCACACCTTCGTTACCTTGCAGGAGATCATCGCGGGCTTTCTATTGGCCTTCGTTGTAGGGGTGAGTTTATCATTTCTCATGTTTCAATTCCCCGTCCTGGAGCAGACCTTCTATCCCATCGTGATCGGGTCCCAGACGATACCAGTCTTTGCCATTGCCCCGCTTCTGGTGCTCTGGTTCGGTTACGGGCTCCCATCCAAGGTAGTCATGGCAGCGTTGATCGTCTTTTTTCCCATCGTCGTCAACACCCTGGATGGGTTGAAAGGAGCCGATTCCGATGCGGTAAACCTGTTGAGGATTTTGAAGGCCAATCGGTGGCAGATCCTCTGGAAAGTCCGGGTTCCCTCGGCGCTCCCCTTTATCTTCTCCGGTTGCAGGATCGGGATTTCCGTATCGACCATCGGGGCCATTATCGGTGAGTGGGTGGGATCAAATGAGGGGCTCGGCTACCTGATGCTCCACGCCAATGCTCAACTTCAGATCTCCCTCATTTTCGCCTCGCTTATCTATCTCACCATCCTCGGGGTTTCGCTCTTCTATCTCGTCGTTTTGATGGAAAGGTGGGTGATGCCATGGAAAAGGCATTCCGAAGTACGGTGAGGACATTCTTCGTCCTAGCTTCTTGCCTGCTCGTCTTTTCGCCCTCGGTGGGAGCTGCAGGGGACTACCCTGTCAAGGCGACCCTGATGTTGGACTGGTTCCCCAACGCGGATCACGTTCCCATCTACGTGGCCCGGGACAAGGGGTTTTTCGGGAAGGAAGGTCTGGACCTCGAAATATTGGTCCCGGCCGATCCCAACGATCCGCCGAAGCTCGTGGCGGTTGGCAAAGTGGATTTCGGGATCAGCTATCAGCCCGCCGTCACCGTAGCACGATCCCAGGAACTGCCCATAAAGGCCATCGGAATCCTCGTGGAGCACCCGTTGAGCACCATAACCTTTTTGAAGGAGTCGGGGATTCGAACGCCCGCGGATTTGAAGGGAAAGAGGGTCGGCTATTCCACGGCTCCCACGGAGGTGATCCTCTTCGAGGCCGTGGCCCAGTCCGCCGGCCTCTCCAGGGACGACTATGAATTGATCAATATCGGCTTCAACCTCACCCCGGCACTGTTGACGAAAAAGGTCGATGCCGTTGTGGGGGCGTATTGGAACTACGAGATCAACGAATTGGCCCTTGAGGGAAAAGAAGCCGGGTACTTCCCCGTTGAGAAACACGGGGTCCCGGACTACTATGAATTGGTGCTCATCACCAGTGATGCGACTTTAAGGAAGAGGAGGGAAGTGGTGATACGGTTTGTTACGGCGGTCGATGGGGCAATCCAGTTCGCTAAAGGGAATCCGGAAGAGGCCCTTGCAATCTACTTCAAGGCCAATCCCAATGTCAGGAAGGAATTGGATGCCAGGGCCTTCAGGGATACGCTGAGGGTTTTTGCATCCACCCAGGTACAGTCGTTGGAGAAGTGGAGGGGTTTCCTGGATTTCGCGTTGGATAGGGGGCTCATTCGAAGGCGGCCGATTCCAGAAAGCCTCTTCGAGAATGTTGCAAGATAATCTGGATACGTGTGGTCCAACCAAAAGGCACAAAAATCCATTGACAAAGCGCGGAATAAATTATTTAATTGCTTGACCTTATTTAACTCGTGAAAGCAGGAATTTAGCCCGGGAGCAGATGGAATGTTGGAAGTACGATCCTTACAGAAGAACTTCGGCGGCATCCGGGCCGTAGACGACTGCAGCCTCGAGGTCAAAGAGGAGTCCATTACCGGACTCATAGGGCCCAACGGAGCCGGTAAAACCACCCTCTTCAACCTGGTAACGGGCTTCCACAAACCGGATGGCGGCGCGATCCTCTTCAATGGGGAGCGAATCGACGGCCTCCCCCCTCACCAGATCTTTCGGAGGAAGATCTGCCGCACGTTCCAGATTACCCGAGAGTTCAGCCACATGACCGTGTTGGAAAACCT
>CAYFXP010000364.1:0-7879 GCA_964346935.1 uncultured Syntrophobacterales bacterium | reverse complement strand
GCCCCGTGTTTCACCGCATGCTTGATGGTCGGAACGGCATTCTCTATTCGGGTCGTATCGGTTACGGTGCCCCGTTCATCCATGGGGACGTTGAAATCCACCCGGATGAAAACCCGCCTGCCCCCCAGGGGTATTTGATCAATGGTCCTCAGGGCCATGAAAAAACTTCATCCTATTTCGAGATAAAAACAAGAAACTCGCCCATTCTCTTGGAAAAACCCCATTCATTGTCATACCAAGAAATTACTTTAACCATCTTTCCACCGATTACCTTGGTGGAGAGACCATCCACCGTTGAGGAGTGGGGGTCCCCATTAAAATCGATGGAAACGAGGGGTTCCTCGGTATAGTTCAATATCCCCTTCATCTTTCCTTGGGCATATCGTTGGAAGGTTGCGTTCACCTCATCAATCGTGGTCTCCTTTTTAAGCCAGGCGACCAAATCGACTACGGAAACATTGGGCGTTGGAACCCGGATGGCCATTCCATCCATTTTTCCCCTCAATTCGGGAATAACCAAGGCCAAAGCCGTCGCCGCCCCTGTGGTAGTTGGGATCATGGACATGGCCGCAGACCGCGCTCTCCGGAGATCCGAATGCGGGAAGTCCAGGATCACCTGGTCGTTAGTATATGCATGGGTTGTAGTCATGAGGCCGTACTCTATGCCGAACTCATCAGACAGAATTTTGGCGATGGGTGCCAAACAATTGGTCGTACAAGAGCCCATGGAAAGGACATGATGATTAGCGGGGTCATAGGCGCCTTCGTTTACGCCCAAAACTATCGTTACATCTGGATCCTTGGCCGGGGCTGAAATGACAACCTTTTTCGCCCCCGCCTCAAGGTGCTTGGCCGCGCTTGCCCTATCCCGAAATATCCCTGTACTTTCGACGACGACCTCTACCCCGAGATCTCCCCACGGCAACTGTCCTGGATCCCGAATGGCTGTTACTCCCATTCTCTTCCCATTGACGACGAAGTAGTCCTCGCCCGCCTCAACCGGGCCGCCGAGTCTTCCATGGACGGAGTCGTATTTCATGAGATGAGCAAGGGTCCTGGCATCCGTCAGATCGTTGACGGCGACAAATTCCAACCCCTTGTTATCGAGGGCTGCCCTCAAGACATTTCTTCCGATTCTCCCAAAACCGTTTATTCCTACCCTAATCGCCATATTGCCTCCTCCTTCGATGGAAATTAGCCGGTGGAGTAAATGCACCTTATATATATAATTTTTTTCCGTTACCCGTCAACCCTGGCCTTCATTGACAAACGCTGATTCGGAGATTATAATGAATTCAAATGCTTTAGCGTCAGAGGGATTTTCAGGCGTGAATTCTCGAATGAAAGATCTGGAAATCGTGGAGATCGTAAAGGGATTTTTGAAATCGGCGCTCATTTTCGCCGATGTACAGAAAGAATACCGCCAGGGGAACCTGAAGTTCTCCAATGTGGAAAAATTAGTTGATACCACGAGATCCAGCCCACTCTTTGACCTAAAAGAGAGGTGCCACGCTCTTTTTCGATATGAGGAGGCTGAACCGTGCAATGAAAAGGAGAAGCTCTTTGACCTGACCGTCGGCTCCATCTTTCATGAGGCCATGAAGCTGAAGGAAAATCTCTACCAACTGGAGGTTTACGGACCGAGATATTTGGAACTCGAGAAGAGGTTCGGCAATCCGCTTCCGGAAAGGGAATTCCACGGTTTTAAAAAGATCAAATTACGAGCCGAACAGGGTTTACGCGAGGGGACGGAGGATCTAAAAGAACTCTTTCACGATGTTAAGGAACAACTGGCCGAATTGCTAAAGGAATATTCAAAGAACCAGTTGCTAACCAGATTCCTTTTGGAAAACACGGCTCTCATTCAAAAGGTCTATGGAAAGAGAGGCCTGGGGAAGATCTTTGCTTCGATGTTCAAAGGAGGAATAGACCAGGCTTATTGGGCTGCCGGAAATAGCTATCTCGAGAGCCAGTATTTCGATATGGCACACCGTGTGTTTAGGAAAGCGCTGAGCCGGCATCCGGAAGATGAGATGCTCAAATTCATCTGCCAATTCTCCAAGGGAGCGAACTCATACTATGCCAGCGATTACCAAAAGGCCTTGAGGACGTTCAAAGGACTCCTCCGGCTTAGGGAAGGGGTAAGGGGAAAGGGAAAGTATCTCAAGAAAGCCGAGGAAATCTGCCGCAAAATGAGAAGGGAATATCAGGTCGAACAGGATTGGCGGAGGGCTCGAAGGGCCAATGAGATAGCCGATAAACTGAGGGAAACGCGGTCCCAAGCCTCTGTTGCGAGATAGGGAAAGACAATGCCAATATACGAATATCAGTGCGGAAAATGTGACCATCTCTTTGAAAAGCTCGTGCTCAAGGGAGAAGAATCCATAGAATGTCCCCGATGCCACAGCGATGGCGTCAAGAAGATGATGTCGGTATGCGGATTTTCCGTTGGGGGGAGGTTCAAATCCTCATCTGATTCCAGCTGCACCGGATGCACCGCGACGTCCTGTTCGAGCTGTAAACCCAGCTAATCCCATGCTTCCCTTAGGCCACTTATCCCTTATTAAATGGCATAAAACTGAGAAACCGAGTTGAAAAGCGAGGGATTCTCTGCTAATAATGAAGGTTAGAGCGGGGGACATAACGGGGGAAAAAGATGAGATTCGTGAAAAAACTAATTTCGGTTTGGCTCGGGATAACTCTCCTCGTATGCACGTCGGCAATGCCCATTTCAGCGGCAGAACGGATTGAGCCATCTCCCGATGAGGTTGCGGCGGACTTGCTGTTCGTAAGACCCGTGGCCTTATGCTCCATCGTTGCCGGGTCAGTGATTTTCGTTGCCTTCCTTCCCTTCACCATCCCAACTGGGAACTTCGGTCTGACGGGAAGGAAATTGGTCGTAGAGCCCATCAAGTACACCTTTAAAAAACCGTTGGGGGAATTGGATACGCCCTTTCGAGTCTCCGATTCCGATAACTAGACCATTTTCCCATCCACCCATGCCATAAGGTCTCCCACTCATTTCTGGGCTCCCCCCGATTCGTTATCCATGGTCCTTGTGGATCTCCCTGAGCAGGGTGATATTGTCGCTATGACCTGTCATGTTGGCAGTAATCCAGCCTTTGATGGGCTGATTTAATAGGTAGAAATCACCAACGATGTCCAGGATTTTATGCCGCACGAACTCATCGGGAAACCTGAGGGTGGTATTCATAACCCTTCCCTCATCCAGCAGGATTACGTTGTGTAATCTTCCTCCCTCTATTAATCCCATCTTCGTCAAGGATTTGATATCCTTCAGGAAACCAAAGGTTCGGGCAGGTGCAATCTCCTCCTTGAAGGCCGCCTCATCCCTCATGGTAAAGGTATATTCCTGGCGTCCGACGGGGGGTGGATAATTAAGCGAATACCGGACCCCGAAATAGTCCGCCGGCTCGATATACATGTACTTCTTATCTGGATCAATTTCCCCCACCGCATATCGACGCTCGATCACCAACTCCTCTGATTCCCCATCTTGTTCTTCAATCCCGGCTTCTTCTATGATTTTGCAGAAATCCAATGCCGAGCCATCCATAATGGGAATCTCTTCGTTCATCTTCACCAAGAGGTTATTGATCCCATAAGCGTGCATTACTGCCATGAAATGTTCTATGGTTTTTGCCGTTATCCGCCCCTTCCGCAGGGAGGTTGCGTAATCCGTCTCTTCCACATACATCAGCTTTCCCGGAACGGTGTGTTCGTCATAAATATTTCCGAAGAGAATTCCGCTATTCGGGGCAAGGGGTAGGAGCATAAGACCCGTCTTCAATCCAGAATGGAGGCCGGTCCCATAGAGGACCATGCTTTGCTTCAGGGTTTTTTGCCGAACCCCTCTCCCTTTGGGGAGTCTCCGGGGGTCAGCGGGACGCGGAGATTGTTCCGCGGATGTTACTGGTGTGGAAATTTGGGCTTCCGTTTCCGGTTTGCCCATTTTCGGAAACAGGGAAAGCTGGGTTTGTCGGTCTCGTCTCCGGACTATCTCGCGGAGCCGCCTGTTTTCCACCAGGAGGGCCCGATGTTCCATTGCCTTTTGCAGGGAGAGGAGGATCTCATCCATGTTGAGCGGTTTTTCTATGAAATCGAAAGCCCCTGATTTCACTGCTTTCACGGCCGAGGCAATTGTACCGTGCCCGGATATCATGATAATAACCCTATCTGGATCCTGAGCCCTCAACCTCCTCAGGACTTCCAGGCCATCCATATCGGGCATCCAGATGTCCAAAAAGGTGACATCCGGAAATTCCCTGCTGGATATCTCGAGGCCTTCTATGCCATTTCTGGCGGTAATCGCCCCATATCCTTCATCCTCCAAAATCCCGCTAAGGGACTCCAAAATGCTCACCTCATCATCTACGATAAGGATTTTCCCCTTGCCCATTGAATGCCTCTCACGGTCTTTTCATCTCTCAATACCGGCTATTTGACCAATTCAAGCCTTGAACGGATTCTTGGTTATTGAGTTCTCCCCCCGGACGACGCGGGAGCTGAAGGTTTTTGGACCGATCCCAGTTGCTGCTCCAAATCTTGGATGACTTTATCCTTCTCCTGGTTCTGGGCCTTGACATTCTCTAAATCCTTCTGGAGGTGAACAAGGTCTTTTCTCAAATCCCGAATCACCTGGTCCCTGTTTTCTATCCGCATTTGCAGCAGCTTTTTCTCCTGTTGGTCCTTCTCGGTTCTCCGGGTCAAATCAGCGATCTTCTTGGCCTCGACCTCACGCTCCTGCCTCAGATTTTGGATTGTCTTGTGGAGTTCTTCGACCTGTTTTTTCACGTTAGCTAAAACCTGGGATTTTATCTCTTCCCGGGTAGTTAATTCCTTCACCCTTTCTTCTTTCAGCGCGACTTCCTTCTTGAGAGCAGTCAACTTCCGCTGGTATGACGCGGTCTCATCCTTGAGCTTTTTGAGGTTCCCCTCTCTTTTTTTAACCGCTGCCTGCAAAGCCCGGATCTTTCCTTGAAGCTTCTTTTTCTCTTCCTCGATCCTTTCCGCCGTAATCTTCCCCTCCTTTTTGAGCGACTCAAGTTCCGCTTTCAACTGGATGGTCTCCTCCTTCAGACTCTTGATCGGGCGCTTATAAAGGGAATAGATCCAAAAAAAGCTCCCCACAAGCAAAAGTAAAAGAACGATAATCCAGTGTACGCTTTTCATGTCAGCTTCCTCATTGGATGATCAGGATCGAAATCAGCCTTCTCCCTCCTCCCCTTTCTCCTTGGTGAACATCAAAAAAGCCATGGACGGACGTCTTGAGGCATCTCGGACTACGAAATGGATGCTGTCGAATGACCATTCCGTCGCAACCCATTCGTTGATGATCTTCTCCAATTCATCATCGGTTACCCTGCTGGTCTCCACCACCTTGTATTCAATCATGCCTTCTCCCCCGCCAAGATCACTATTTGGAACCCAATCCCTGGGAACTCATCCCTGGTTTAGATGGTTATTTGCTGCGCCCCGCCAGCGAAGGATTATCCTGATAACAAAGCCCACGATTAAACAACCGCTGACCAGAATCATCATGGATGAACCGAAGAAGGCGATAAAAAAATTGAGAGGATAGTGCGTACCATAGGCCCCCCGGAGCATCTTGATTCCCAGCATGAGAAAGCCCGTACAGATTAAGACCACGAAAATGTGGAAACCCCACCAAAAAATCGGCCTCATATCTCCCTTACCGCTCTGTGGGCCTCACTTCAGGCGTTCCCTCGGGAAATGCTTTTCAATCAAGCTCTGCTTATGCCTCGAGGCCACTCCGGCGAAGTGGGCGATAAAGACGTATGTTGCGAAAAGAACCAGTGCGATCAGAAATAACCTAAAGAGAAAGGATTTGAATCGAAATATGAGCAAAACGAGGATAACGAAAGCAGCAATAACGAAGACCACTGTATTCTGATGGTAATAATGTAATATTGTATTTAGCCATTCCATGTTTGAAAGACATCTCCTTCCGTTGTGGGTTATTCTATCATGGCACGGGCATTCTGAACCATCACCTATGATGATCTTCTGAAAGCCTTAATTCGATGGCAAAGTAAAAAACCCCAAATTCAAGGCGCGCAAATCCTGAGGAGTGAGGGTACTTACGGTACGCTGCAGTAACGAAGGGTGCAATACAACGCAGCCCGTCGGCTTTGCTCAGGGCCATGAGCCTATCGAATGGCAGTTGGTCTTTTTACAAATCCATCCAATATTATAATGGAAAGAAGGAGAGATTTGCAATAATCAAAATCCTGGAGTTTACTGAGTTTTCGGAGAACGCCATTGTCCCCTCGCTCCAGTGCCTCTTGTTCTGTTGCCCAAATTCCTCTTCGCTTACCCGATTCATACAAGTAAGTGATTCCACCCTTTCTCTTTCAGCAGCCTCGGGTATATTTCGAACGCAGGCTTGATGAATGGCATAAGCTTAAGGGCCTTCTTCGCCTTCCCCTTTGCCTTAATTTGACCCGCTATCAATGCCGTGATAATATTGATCTTTCCCTTGAGAAATCGATTACTACGGTCGGCGGAGACCTCGAAGATGACGTTTGCCTCAATATCACATTCCCCGAGAACATAGTCCACATACATTCCCCTTCGCACGGGTTTGTACCTCATGTTGAGGGTCACAATACCGTCAGGATTATTCAATAAGCTAGACCACTATTCCAGCATTGGCCAGCACGGGGCCTATCTGAGAATCGCTTCCCACCAGATCGAACAGGGATGCATGCGTCTTGTACATCTCAGCCACATCCCTAAGAGGGCCCACGTCTTACCCTCCCGTGCGGGTCGCGCGGATCCAGCATCCATGCATTTTATCTCAGTTGGATGTAATCAAAAAGACCGTTTATTCCATGAAATGGAAGTTCGTGAACTTCTTAACACATTGCGAAAGAAAAACACATTTACACTTAATGAAAACCTGCTAAAATATATATGACAAAATGAAACCTATCAGGGACATCATTTACCGCTTATACGAAAATAGACTCCGAACGGAGGTGAAGAGCACACTTCCACCCCGTCATGTTGGGCTCATTCTGGATGGAAATCGAAGATTCGCCATTGAAAAGGGGTTAAAGACCGTCACCGAAGGCCACAGAATGGGGGCAGATAAACTCGATGAGGTCTTATCTTGGTGTGAGGAATTGAAGATCCGAAATATAACCGTCTGGGTATGCTCCACGGAAAATCTATCCAGATCGCAGGAAGAAGTGGACGAATTACTGCGGGTTATCGAATGGAAGATTCAACAACTATCCCGAGATCCCGTCACACACAAGAGGAGAATGAAGATTAAGGCCATTGGCAAAATGGAGCTTCTCCCTGAAACTACCCGAAGGGCGATCAAGGAAGCCGAAGAAGCCACTAAGAACTATGAGAACCTTTCGCTCAATATCGCTTTGGGCTATGGTGGACGCCAGGAGATAGCCGACGCCTTTAAGGATCTTGTTCGGAAAAAGGCTAGCGATGGAGCTTCGCTGGAGGAGATCATAGGCTACGTAACTCCGGATGAGATAGGGAGGCATTTATATACATTAGGTCTCCCGGACCCCGACCTCATCATAAGGACGAGCGGTGAGATCAGGCTGAGCGGGTTTTTATTATGGCAGAGTGCCTATAGCGAATTCTACTTCTGTGATGTCTACTGGCCTGCCTTTCGAAAAATCGATTTCCTCAGGGCGATAAGAAGTTACCAGCAGAGGGAAAGAAGGTTCGGCAGGTAGGAATTCATTCAATGCTTTGGTTAAAGTGGTTAAGGGGGGGAAATGACATAGATCATTGCCGTTCCCCTTTTTTCGGAGTCTATCTATTCTTCTTGGCGGGATTTCCCTAACCTTTTGATTTCATAATAGAT
>CAYFXP010000363.1:0-8791 GCA_964346935.1 uncultured Syntrophobacterales bacterium | reverse complement strand
ATTCGGTGCAGGGAAGCTTGCCCTCAGAAGGCTTTTACTCACGGTTCCTACGGCAGGAATCTCTGCATGAGACAGATGAGCATGGACGAAGCAAATGGAGTGGTTATTGAAAAGGATATCGAGGAGGTTTCGCCAAGGGTATGTGTAAAATACTGCAGGGTTTGTGAGTTAATCTGTCCAGTTGGTCAAGAAAGATAGGGGCCAAGGGAGTACAGCCCGAGTTCTCGATGCGATGGTGTGAATGTATGAAAGTGAGGGAGTAACATGGAATTTCAGGGCTATAAGAGAGCTGATGGGTCCGTGGGGGTGCGCAATCATGTGTTGGTCGTTTCGGCGAGCAACTGCGCCAACGAGTTGGCGAGCATGATCAGCCACGGGGTCAGGGATACCTTGGCCCTTACCCATAACCATGAATGTACTCGGCTCCAACCGGATGTGGAACGGGCGATGCGTACTTTGGTGGGGATGGGCACGAATCCCAATGTGGCCGCAGCTTTGGTGGTTGGCCTCGGTTGTGATCATCTTCCCGCCTCTGAAATCGCCGAGGGCATAGCCGAATCCCAAAAGCCGGTTGAAGTGATTACCATCGAGAAGGTGGGCGGGTTTCAAGAGGCATTGGAGAAGGGCATGAAGGCGGCTCGCAATATGGTGAGTCAGGTTTCACAGGAGCAGAGGCAGTTGTGTGGCCTGGGCCAAATGACCCTGGGGGTTAAGTGTACCGGCACGCATACCATGTCGGCCCTTGCAGGCCATCGGGCTGTGGGCAGAGCCTACGATGTGGTAATAGGTGCCGGAGGACGGGCCATTTTCTCGGAAACCGCCGAGCTCATTGGGGCAGAACATATCATGGCAAAAAGGGCTGCAAACAAAGAGGTGGCCCAGCGCCTCTATGAGGTTGTAGGGCGGATGGAGAAGGCCATTGTCGCTGCAGGCGTGGATATCCGAGGTTCCCAACCAACATACGGGAACATACAGGGCGGAATCACCACCCTGGAGGAGAAGTCTTTGAGCGCCATCGTCAAGACCGGCACCACACCGCTGGTGGACGTTCTGGAATATGCGGAAAACCCCCAGGGTAAGGGCCTGTTTTTCATGGATGGCACGGCCATGACATCGCAGTTATTTGCCGGGATGGCCGCTATGGGGGCGCAGATACTGATACTCTCCGTGGGCGGCGGCCTGCCCGCCCGCTTCCGGAACCTAACCGGGTATGCCGGCTGGCTGCCAGTGCTCCCCGTGATCAAAGTCCTGAGTAATCCCAGCGACAGCCAAGAAAGCGAATATTTCGATATATACGCGGGCAGTATCGTCGACGGCAAGGAGTCCGCTGAGCAAGTAGGAGATCGCCTGGTCCAGGAAATTCTAGCCATAGCCTCGGGCAAACCGAGCCGGTCGGAGATAAATTTTGCTTATCAGGAGCCCCTTGAGCTGTACGCTACCGGCCCCCTTTTGTAACCAGATAAAAGGTTTTTTTCGGAACCGCTGATCTCGATTGTGAGAAAGGGGAAAATATCAATGAAGTTCTCTAAATATCATGCGCTCGGGAATGACTATATTGTCTTGAATCCTGCAGATACTGGGGAGCAGTTACCTCCTTCTCAAGTCAAGGTGATCTGCCATCGTAACTATGGCGTTGGATCTGACGGCATTCTTCTTGGTCCCCTTGAAACCTCGGAATGTGACTTTGCCGTGCGAATCTTTAACCCCGACGGGAGCGAGGCGGAAAAAAGCGGCAACGGGTTGCGGATTTTCTCCCGGTATCTCTGGGATAAGGGCCTTGTTCAGGAGGGGCCGTTTACGATTCTGACGGCTGGAGGAAAGGTACGATGTCAGGTACATCCTGGAGGTGAGGGCGTGACCGTCGATATGGGCAGGGTAAGCTTTGACAGCACCCAGATACCTGTCGAGGGATCGCCTCGGGAAGTTATAAACGAAACAATCGTTATCAACGGGCAGGAACTAATTTTTTGTGCGGCTACCATTGGGAATCCGCACTGCGTAATCCTCCGCAATGAAGTCTCAGAAGACGAGGCTCGGCGGTGGGGCCCTTTGATTGAAACCGATCCTCGCTTTCCAAACCGAACGAACGTTCAGTTCATGAAGGTGCTGGATCGTTCAAACATTCAGATCGAGATCTGGGAACGGGGGGCTGGATATACGTTAGCTTCGGGCAGCAGTAGCAGTGCGGCTGCGACGGTTGCTTATCGCTTGGGGCTCTGCGACTCGCAGATAGCTGTCCACACGCCGGGAGGCAAAATCGACATTACCGTTTCAAGCGACTTCTCGGTTTCAATGATGGGGCCGGTTACCAGGGTCGCTGAGGGAATCATGTCAACGGAAATGTTCAGTATGTCCCTCTAACCATTTGTTGCGGCATATGATTACTTAATGCTTCGATTCGCAAATACAAGGACGTATTTTCTGGAACAGGACCTGAGCAAACGCTCACTCAGCACTAAGTCCTGAGGCCTTCGACCGAGCTCAGTCGAGGGCTAAATATGTTCGTGATCGAACTTATGAACCGAAGGACTTGGTGAGAGCGACCTTCACAACGACCTTGTGAATGGCCCCCGTGCCGCCGAGGGGTGCGTGGGCATCCTCGGGGAAGAAGATTGCAAAAGTGCCCGGCGGGGTAGTTACCCATGCCTGCGGTTTATCCGCATAGAACGCAATATCCTTATCGGCATCATACTCCGGGTCTTCGCCAGCACACTGCGCGGCGGGTTTCCAGCCGATGTCGTCCAAACCGGCGATTGTAAACTGAAGGTCGATATATCTCTTGTGGATCTCGAGCTTAGTCCCATCGCGGCCTCGTCCATCCTCTTTGATCACAAGGGCGTATAGATATTCGCCTTCTATTTCGTGCCGCCCAGCGGATAGGTCAGCAAGATCCTTTCGCCCCAGAAAGGCAAATGCATCCTCAAACTTTGGGTGCAGGGCTGCATAATGCCTCCAATTGTCGAAGTGGTCTAAGATCATGGCCAATTCTCCTTCCTGTTTTTAATGTGGTCTTGGCTTTGTTCGATAGAGCGTTTCTCCCTCACGATTGGTATCGCCTTTCTCCGTTGCCATCTCTCGGGCCCTTCCTCAACTGACTTGTTGCCTAGGGTCAGGGTTACCCAGCGGTTGTCCTCCATACTATCGTGCGCCTTGACATGTTGCTTCTCCAGGGATTCCAAAATCCCGCTGGCTTGCCCATGAAACAATCCCGATACCACAATCCACCGTTTGGAGAAGAACTCCTCCCGCTTCATCAGCGCATCGATCACCTGAAAGTGAAGGTTGGCAAGAACGAGATCGGCTTTTTTCCCAATAAAAGCCTCCGCCTCTCCCCATTTCACCTGCACCTGATTTTCAAGGCCGTTGAGCATGACATTTTTCCGGGCCGTTTCAACCGCCAGCTCATTGAGGTCGATGGCCACGACCTTTAGGGCCCCAAGCTTGGCAGCAGCAATGGCCAGGATTCCCGTTCCCGTCCCGATATCGAGGACAATCTGGGGACTATCCACCTGGTAGATACGCCAGAGGGCCTTAAGGCATCCTCGCGTCGTTGGGTGAAACCCCGTCCCGAAAACGACACCCGGATCAAGGCGTATAAGGATTTCTTCATCCGCCATCTCAACCTGTTCCCATGAGGGACAGACAACGAGCTTTTCGACGCGAAAGGGTTTGAGATCATCCCCTGCCTGCCAATCTCGATAATTCATGACGTGCCGTGATACAAGCGTCACGCTACCCTGGTTGGCCGCCCATCTTTTTACCTCCTTATCGTGCCTCCGGGAAAAGAAGAGAAATGAGCTCCCCGCCTCATTCCAGCACCCGATGAAATCGGGACCGAAGACGCCTCCTCTTACTGAGATCTCATCCGATAGTTCATAGATAAAGAGCTTTCCATACGGTCCCATATTAGTTCAATATCACACGCCTTCACATAATGCAAAAAACTACACGATCAGGGATCTCTGAAAAGGCGACTCCTCGCCGCTCAATGAGGTTTTTAAACGTGAAACGAGCCCGGATACGGAGCGCCGGGTTCACGGCAAGAGGTCAATAGGACTCGGCACGCTTTCTGACCTGATGAGGGGCTTCAAAGGCTTCGTTTAAGGCATCCACCGCGGCCTCAGCATCCCCTGCTTCCACGACACACGAGACGCTGGAGATGGAGGTGCTTATGGCAATGGAATTTATGCCCACCGAGGCGAGAGCCGAAAACATGATGCCGGAGATTCTTGGCTTCTCACGGAAGTGGGGGCCGAAGACACTGATTACCGCTACATTTGGGTTATACGAGATCACCTTTGCCTCTATGGATGGCTTGAGCGCCTCGAGGACTTCAATGGTGGACTCCAAGTCCTTCCGATCGATGCATAAGGTGAAGTTGGAAAAACCGTCAAGATCGAAGGTCTGAACGAGGAACTCGATATTGATATTCCGATCCCCCAGGGCACCGAGAACTAGTCCCGCGATATCCGGTCGATCGGGGCAGGACATCACCTTAACAACAGCCCGCGCATCGCTCTGCATGATCCCGCCGACCTTTATCCTCTCCACTTAAGCAGCCCCTTTCCCTACTCCCATTTCCTCTTATCTTCTATTTTTCTGGCTTTATCGAAAATAACGCCCCTTCGGACCAACTCAACTTTACCCTTCAGATTGAGGACCTCCTGGATATCCTTCTCCAACTTTCCCTTGAGCCGGGTTTTGTCCACCGATTCATCGGCCAACTCGATGAGGAAGGTCATCTCATCTGTGTAATCCGTCCGGGTTACCACCACTTGATATTTGTCCACCTCAGGGTATTTGGCCATTAACTCGTCCGTTTGCCAGGGATGGATGAAGGTCCCTCTCACCTTGGTTACCTGGTCCGTTCTCCCCAGGATCTTGATAAGCCTCATGGAGGTTCTGCCGCATGGACACGGCTCCTCGGATATGAAGGATAGATCCCCTGTTCCGTAACGAATCATGGGAAAGGTACGGTTGAAGTTGGTTGCCACAATCTCCCCCGGAGATCCGTTGGGGACCCGTTTGCCCGTATCCGGATCCACGATTTCAACAATGACATCATTGGGGACATGCATGCCGTGCTTTTCCATACACTCGTAGCCGAGGCAGCCTACATCTACCGTCCCGTAGCACTGTCTGATGGTCATTCCGAAGTTCCCTTCCAATCTCTCCCGGAGGGATTGGGGAAGCATTTCCGCCCCGACAAAACCGACCTGCAGCGAGAAGTCCTTCCTCAGGTCAAATCCCATTGTGCCCGCCCTCTCGGCAACGCTCATCAGGAAGCTGGGAGTCCCCACGTATCCCGTTACCTTCAGCTGGTGCATGATCGTTACCTGCATCTGGGTATTTCCCACGCCAGTGGGTATCGTGGTACAGTCCAGCATTTTCAACGACTCGTCCAGCATGAAATCGAAGGGCCACATATGGTAGTTGAAGGTATTCTGGGCAATATCCCCAGGCCTGAAACCACACGCGTACATGGCCTCCGCCCATCGCGTATCCCTGTATTCCCATTCGCCGGGTTCGTATATGAGGCCCGGAAGGACATATATCCGTCGCATCTTGTTGAGTGGGACGCCCTCGAACGCTCCGAAGGGAAGGTTGACCTTCTGCATCTCCACCAGGTCGAATTTTGTGATGATGGGGAGTCGTTGCAGGTCATCGATGGTTTTGATTTCCTCGGGTTTAATCCCGGCGGCTTCCAGTTTCCCCCTCACGGCCCTGGAATGTCTATAAGCGTACTGAACAAATTCTCCCAATTTGCCATCGAGGTAATTTTGCCTCTTCTCTGGAGGCATGGTCTCCCGTTTATCGTTGAAATAACCCGTGCTCCTATCCCCTTTAGCCATATTTCCCCTCCCTGCATCATCATTGATTCGATGCCTTATGCGGGATTTCTTCTTGGTTATCCCGGGGGATGGATTTCTCTATCGATGCCCCCAGGGGAAATTGGGTTCATCCAATCTACATCACGCTGATGGGGTCAACATCGATGGTGAGGTTGACTCCCCTTCCAACCCATTGTTTCTTCATATTTCTCGACAATTCCTCCACAAATCGATGGAGGGGCATCGCTCGAAGCCCCTTTATGAGCATGTGGTATCGATACTTCCCCTTGAGCTTCACCAGAGGAGCTGAAGAAGGTCCCAATATCTCAATTCCCCTCCCATCGGGCCTGGCTTTCAGCATTCTCCTTCCGCGCTCCCCCATTTCTTGCGCAGCCTTTATCGATCTCTTCTGGTTGGATCCCTCGATCCTCAGATTGATCAAGCGGGAGAAGGGAGGGTAGTCGAGTTCCTTTCTGAACCGGGCCTCCTCTTGATAGAATTTCCCGAAATCCTGGTTCCTTGCCATCTGGATGCTGTAGTGGTCCGGATTGAAGGTCTGAATGATTACCTTTCCTGGATTTCTCCCCCGGCCTGCCCTTCCGGCCACCTGGGTCAGGAGTTGAAATGTTCTCTCCGAGGACCGAAAATCGGGTAGGTTAAGGGAAAAATCGGCGCAAATTACCCCCACTAGGGTGACGTTGGGAAAGTCATGTCCCTTGGCTATCATCTGAGTCCCAATGAGGATATTGGTTTCCCCGGATTCCAGCTTCTTCAATATCCTCTGGTGAGATCTTCTTTGTCTGGTTGTGTCCCTATCCATCCTGTCAACGATTGCCCCGGGAAACACCTTTCGGATTTCATCCTCTACCCCTTCGGTCCCGATGCCGAGGGGGCGAATTTCGTAGCCCTGGCATTTGGGACAGAAGTCCGGGATCGTTATGCCGTAATTACAATAGTGGCAGATGAGTTTCTTTGCGCGAAAGTGGTGGGTCAACGAAACGCTGCAATTGGGGCATTTGAAGACAAATCCGCAATCCGGGCATTGGATGAAATTGGCAAACCCGCGTCTGTTCAGAAAAAGGAGGGTCTGGCCTCCCGCGGCCAAGTTTTGCGAAAGGGCTTTCCGCAGTTTCTGGGAAAGGATGATGCCCTTCGCTTTTTCCGCCCTCATGTCGACGATTTCGACGGTGGGCAAAGGTTTTCCATCAATGCGTTCGTCCAATTTCAGGAGGTGAAATTTTACAACCGCTGCGTTGTGATACGTCTCCAAGGATGGGGTTGCCGATCCAAGGATCAGCACCGCATCACACAGTTTGGCCCGGACCACCGCGAGATCGCGGGCGTTATATCTCAGCTTTTCCTCCTGTTTATAGGAGGTTTCATGTTCCTCGTCGACAATGATCATTCCCAGCCGGTGAAATGGGGCAAAGATGGCCGAACGAGCCCCTATTACAATATTCGCCTTTCCATCCCTGATCCGCCTCCACTCATCGTACCTCTCTCCCCTGGAGAGGCCGCTGTGTAACGTGGCTACTCGTCCGCCGAAACGATTGAGAAATCGGTCGATGAGCTGGGGGGTAAGGGAGATCTCGGGGACGAGAACGATGGCCTCCCTTCCCATTTCGACGACCTTTTCGATGGCCCTGAGGTAAATCTCCGTCTTACCGCTTCCCGTAATCCCATAGAGGAGGAAGGGGGAGAACCGAAGGGAGTCGATCGCATTGTCAATTATCTCCAAGGACTCGGCCTGTTTCGGGGTCAGTTTGGGCCTCGCACCCTCGTCAGGTGTGAGGGAACAAAAGGGATCACGGTAAACATCCCGGAGTTCAACGGAGACGAGGCCCTTCTCTTTCAGCTTTTTCACGATGTGAGAAGCCCTCTTGAACTCCGCACAGAGGGACTTATGCGAAATCTCGCCCACCTCTCGGATGAAGGTCAGAACCTCTTTGTCCCTTGGGGAGAGGCTTGCTTCTCCTCTCTCCTCCTCTTTGTACCTTACCACCTTCTCCCGCTTGGGCTTGACGCGGACATCCTTCAATGCTTGTTCGATATGGATAAGGCCCGCTTCGTTCAGGGAAAAAATCCGCCAATAGGGCAATCGCTTCGCGGCTTTTTCCAACGGCATTTCGCCGTGATCCGCAATTGATCCCAAAATTTCAAGTTCCTCCCGGGTCAGTTTTTCCGACCTCAGGAGAGTTCTGCCCTCTTGCGTAATGCTCAATACGCGTTGGCTCTTCAGGTTGATACCCGGCGGCAACGCACCCTTGATAACCTGTCCCAGGGGATAGAGGTAGTAATGCGAAATCCACCGGTAGAAGGCCAGCATTGGGCTGTCGAAGGCAGGTTTCTCGTCGAGGATATCCAGAATGGGTTTAACCCCTTCGGCTTTTGGGTAGTCCGCAAGGTCGGGTGGGAAGGCGATGGCATATCCCGTTACCTTACGTCCCCCGAAGGGGATGAGGACCCGGCTTCCGAGCGTCAATCGTTCTAATAAAGCCGAAGGGATTTCATAATAGAAGTTCTTCTCGACAGGAAGGCCGATAGCGACTTCGACGAATTTCGTCTTACCGATTTGGATATCTTCCATTCCAAGGTTGGAAATTATCATTAAGCCTTCCCTTTGTCAAAGACGGAATGCGACCAAGATCCACCGGCTAATTTAGGTATCGAAACTGAAATCAGCAGGTTATGGAGTATTCCTGATCACCAGCAAGGTATTAGATGCAAGGCGCCGAGGAGCGACGACTGAGGCGTATGGAGCAATACGCCGCAAGGAGGAGTGATCGAAGGCAACGCCGCAGATGATGCTTTGATGGTGGATCAGGGGGGAGATCTCAAAGTATTTGACAATATATGGGGGAAAATGCAATTTTCTACTCGTCCCCTTCGTTGGACTTCCCCAATTTTCGAGCGACTTCGGTCGCTTAAAAGGTCGGATATGAAGGAATCTCAGCTTCTAA
>CAYFXP010000362.1:0-9693 GCA_964346935.1 uncultured Syntrophobacterales bacterium | reverse complement strand
TATGATAAAATGGGTTCCCCTCACCCCGATAATGGCCGTCGGCGTGGAAGCCTTATATGTGGATCCACGCCCAAAATATCGGCCAACGATGGCCCGGACCTTTCCCATCACGAGTCGAAATAAGGACGACCGCCTGTTCTCCTCGGGGGAATAGACATGCTCCGTGATCTGTATGTACGTGTTCTCCGCCAAGTTGAGAAGGCTCTCATCCTCGAACAGGATCTGAACACGGCTCTCCTTCTCCGTCTGGACGTGATCACCGAGATAGATGGAATCGCCCAGCATCGCCTCTAATAAAGCCTTGTCCCCCTCGTGCGCAAGCCAGACCTCGCCCTCGATGCGGGTAATGGAGCCTATGGGCTCCCCATTTACCGCCCACGAGGGGAACGGTGCGGAAAGGAGGAATAAAAGAACAACCACGGCCGTGCCAGATATTCTCTTCATGGAGCAAACCATTTCGACCTCCTTCGGTTAAAACCGCCCCGTTATGCTCACGAATACGATATTCCGATCATATTCAAAGGCATCTATGTTCGAACCGTGATCCTGGTGGACGTAATAGGCCGAAAGGTTCAGATATTCCCCAAAATCCCGATCCAGGGAGATATGCCCGGTCCACTCCCTGTCCTTCCTCTTTTTCAAGAAAATCGTGTGAGTATTATCGAAATTCTGCCAATAGTATTCGCCTTTGGCCCGAAGTCCCACCCCATAGATCAGGGGCGTAGAGAACCCAGCGCTGACAAAGTGCCCCTCATAATCCCAGTTATTCCCTTTGGCATTGTCGGTATCGTAGAAATATCCGGCGTGGATATGACGGGTGTTGTTCGAAAAAAAGAGATACTGGGTCACCCCCGCCATGTTGTTAAAGGCACTTCGGTCGTCGGCCGTACCCAGGGCTTCCTCCTGGTTATAGTAATGCTTCTTCTGCCCGCGATAGGTCAGTTGGGTCAAGAGGAACGGCGCCTCGTTGAAATCGAGGCTGAATATGCCGGAGTGCCTCGCCAGGTATCGGGTGTTGTCCAGCAGCGTGTGCTGATACTCGTAGTCCACCTGCACCTTGTAGGGAAACCCCCCCACCTCGCCCTGATATCCCCCGTAAATCGCGGGAGCATTGTTGGTGATGTCGAAATCATGAAGACGAGTATGAACGCTCTGGTAGAGGGAATATCGCACTCCACCCAACCAAGGTCTCCCCTGGAGGAACCGGTATTCCCCCCAGAGGAAGCCAACGCCCCGAAAATCCGATTCATCCGTAATGAGCACGGCGGTGGTTACTCCCTCCGGCTTCAGGACTACGTTGTCGTCATACTGAAAGCTCAGTGTCCCGGAGATATTCCACCTCTTCTCGGGCTTTTCCTCCTCGGGGATCTCGACTGCGTACTCTTGAGCCTTCGCGGCAATTTCGGAAGTGGGATCCAGATCGATGCACTTCTGAATGGCCTCTGCGGCCTTCTTATTTCTTCCCAGGCCCATATAGGCCATTGCCACGTAGAATTCGGAAATCTGGGCCACCTTCGGGTCGAGCTCCCTGGCCTTTCGAAGGTACCGAATCGACCTGTTGTGCCTTCCCATCCGCTGATATGTCGTCCCCAAATAGAGGAGGACAAGGGCATTGGAGGGATCGTCCCTGCGAGCCCTTTTGAACGTACCCAATGCCTTTGGGAAATCCTCCATTAAGAAATACGCCACGCCCAACTCATATCGAACCTTCCGGTTTTCAGGATCAAGTTCCAGGACCCTCTCGAAGGCCATTATCGCAGAAGCATATTGCTCCAAACGGGAATAGGCCAGCCCCAGGTAAAAGTGGACCTCAGGGTTTTCAGGCTCCCTTTCGGCAGCCCTCTTAAAACTTTCCAGGGCCTTCCCGTATTCTCCTCTTCCCATTGCCTCTATTCCCTTGGAGAGAAGTAACTCGGGATATTGAGAGGCTTTGACGATCCTATTGGAAAAAATCATTCCCCCCAAAATGACCATTACCGCTACCAACGAAAACGATTTCCTCATACCCTTCTTCCGCCCCACGACTTCCGGTCCAAATCATCTTCGGCATCCTATCGGCCTTCCCCATCGGACTACTTCTTAACATGAAATTGCATCCTCGTCGAACCGATATCGATGATATCCCCATCATTCAATTCCTGCTGTCCTTCAATCTCTACACCGTTCACCTTGGTCTTGCTCCTCCCACCGGAATGGGTGATGAAGAATCCATTGGGCCTCTTGCTTACGATGAAGGCCACTTTGCCGACAAAAAAACCCTTGAGTCTAATGTCGGCACCATCACCCTTGCCCCCGATGGTCAACCGCTTTGTCAGCTTGATACCCTTCTGGCCAACCCCCCCCGAAATGATCGATATGCCCCCTTCCAACTCGGAGGGCTTCTCCTCAATGGTCGGCCTCTCCGCCTCCGGTTGGGACACAAGTTCCCGCTGTTTCTTGGTGTCCAGTATGACCGTCCTCTCCGCAAGAGAAATATCGATGTCCTTTCGCATCTCGATGGGCTTTTCCTCCTCATCGATGAAGACGAGGGTATGTTTGCCCACCAGGATTTCATCCCTGTTCCTGAGGATACCCTTCATCACCCTTTTCTCGTTGACGAAGGTTCCGTTCAGGCTGTTGAGATCCTCTATGATATAGCGATCCTTGTCCTTTACAATCTTGGCATGCTGTCGGGAAACGGCTAGATTCTCGATCTTGATATCGTTTTTATCCACCCTCCCTATGGTGATCGTAGGTTTGTTTATGGGAATTTCCTGTAGCGTCGCATCCTTGAATTTTACTATGAGCTTCGCCATTTCCATTATCCCCCTAAAGAGCCTCTTCTCCTTGCGACCCGGCCGAGTTTGACCTCGCCTCCCTTTTTTCAACCCTCAAGAAACCCGGGATGCGCCCATAAGCTTTCCTCAACCCGGCGACGATGGACAAAAAGGCTCTCTCCAGTAGGCCCGTCCTCCCTTCATCCTTCAAGCAGTGCACCAGGATGACGGTAATATTATCCACTCCCCCCTCGTCATTGGCTGCATTTACCAGTTCCTCACAGGCCCTTTGAGGATCATCCCCGTTGCGCATGATAATCCGCTCGATATCTCCATCCCCGATCATATCGGTAAGCCCATCGGTACAGAGGAGGATCTTATCGCGATCAAATAGCACCTGCTCATCGGCATCAATCACAATTGTCTCTTCAGCCCCCAGGGCCCTCGTGATCACGTTCCTGTGCTTCGATTTCGCCGCCTCCTCCTCCGTAATGAGGTCCAGCTTCAACCGCTCTTCAACCAGGGAATGATCCGCGGTCAATCGTTCCAAACAACCCCCGCGAATTCGATAGATTCGGCTATCACCGACGTGGGCCAACCTCATCACATCGCCCTTGATGTAAATAGATGAGACGGTGGTCCCCATTCCCTGTTGGTCCGAGTTCTTCTGCCCAGCCTCGTAGATCGCGGAGTTGGCCAGCCTGATCCCGCTCAACATCCTGTTGGTATCGGGGGAAAACTCCTCCTGGTAATTCCCTACCAACGGGCTCTCATTATTGGTCAGGTGGCTTTTTACGATCTCAACAGCCATCTTGCTGGCAACCTCCCCCGCATTTTGGCCCCCCAATCCGTCAGCAACTATGAATAGCCCCAAATCTTGTCCTGCGGTGAAGTGATCCTCGTTGATGGCCCGTACCCTGCCAACATCCGTCATCGCCCCGATTTTGAAGTGGAAACCCATGGTTTCAAAATCCACTCATGATTCCCGTTGTTATTCCACAAGCCTTAGGGCTTCCTGGACGTCCTCGAACAGCTCGTTTCCCCTCTGATACCTCTTGTCCACCTCCTTCATCAATGCCTTATCGATGATCTTCAAACAGGGCTCCGGGATATTTGGATTATAATCCGCTGGTGATGGATGCGGGCTGTTGGCAATCTGATACACCAAGGTGGTTATGCTCTCGCCTTTGAATGGTTTCTCTCCCGTCAATAGCTCGTACAGCACGATACCCAGCGAGAAAATATCCGAGCGCCCATCCACTCGCCTTCCCGCCAATTGCTCCGGCGACATGTAGGTGGGAGTTCCCATAATGATCCCGGTACGGGTACGAGATGAGGTTGCAATTCTCGCTATACCGAAGTCGGTGATTTTGATGGTCCCATTTCTCACCAGCATAACGTTGCCCGGCTTGATATCCCTGTGTACCACTCCCTGGGAATGGGCGTAGTCGAGTGCCTGTGCCACGGTTCCCACGATCTTTAGCGCAACCTTTATGGACATCAGGGAATCCCCCTTGCAGAACATGGTCAGATTTTTCCCCTCAATGTATTCCATGGCGATGTAAGAGAGATCGTGATCCTCGCCCACATCGTAAACAGTTACGATATTGGGGTGGGAAAGCCGTCCCGCCGCCTCCGCTTCCTTGAAAAAACGCTCCTTTATGGGTTTCACCTCTTCGTCATCCACCGCATCACCGAATCGAACGGTCTTGATGGCTACCAGCCGATTGATCTTGGGGTCCTTGCCCAAGTAAACAATGCCCATCTCACCCCTTCCCAGCTCTCTAATCACCTGATAACGGCCGATGACGGGCGCCTCGGCGGCCGATTCCATCATGAGGGTTAAATCCATATCCCTCCGTACTCCGCCCCTCTCCCCGAAGATAATGGTTTCCCCCATCTTCTTGAGGCGTTCCACTCTCTCCTTGACATCCCTGAATCCCTCATCTCTCTGCATGATCCGCCGGTAGACGGCCTCGGCCTTGTTTATCATCCGTTTTCTCTCGAAGTCCAAGGCGAGGTTGTAGAGGATATCCTTCATGCCGTCGTCAACGGGACACCTTCGGAATTTCTCGAAGGCAAGATCGAGCATTCCCTGCCCCTGGAAGGTCAAACCCAACATCTTATTGGTCTCAATGCCATCCGCCTCCACCAGTTCCTTGTCCTTTTCCGTGACCAAGAACCTTCCCGAGGTCACCCCGATATACCCCCCTATCAGGAGTATCGACGGGTAGAAGAGCTTGATCCAAATCCCATAGTGAAGGAAGAGATATGAAACTCCAACGATGAGGGCGAAAAGGAGGCCCCCCATGAGGATCACCCCCCATTTCGCCCGTAAGCGAGGGAGCAGAAGGGAAATAATACCTCCAAAGATGAGGATTATTCCCACCTCAGCTCCAAAGGCCCATTTCGGCCTGACCAAGAACCTCTTGGTGAGGATATTTTGAATGACGTTGGCGGCGATCTCCACACCCGGAACATTCGACGAGAGGGGAGTTGGGACAAAATCCCCAATGCCCTGGGCCGTATTTCCCAAAAGGACGGCTTTATCCTGGAATATGGCCGGTGGAATCTTTCCGTTCAGGACATCGAAAAAAGAATAGCACGGAAAGCCTCCATCCGGACTCCAAAAGCGGATTAACAACCTCATGGATTCATCCGTGGGAATGAGAAAGCCGCCTAGGTCAATTCCATCCCCCGACACGATCCGAGCCTCCCCGGTTTCCACATCGAGATATCGCATCGCTACCTGCAGTGAGAACGAGGGAAAGTACCTGCCCCCATATTTAATCACCAGGATCTCCCACCTCGTCGCACCGTCAACATCCACATGTCTGTTGATGTGGCCGATGCCAGCCGAACCGATAACCAGCCCGGGAATGGGTGCCGTTATACCATCGGCCTCCACAACGGAAGATACATCCTCCTCTGCCCCCGCCGTATGGTTGAGGCTATTCTTCTCCAGGTATGGCGGAAGGGATTTCACCGGGTGGGGGAAGAGGGATTCCGTGTTGAAATACATGGGAAGGACGACATTGCCGGTTCTCTTTACCGATGAGATGAGTTTGGAGTCGTTATCCAGATCGGCCTCCGCCTCCTTGAGATACTGAAGGAATTTCGCCTTTTCCCTGGTTGGCCTTGGCTTCAGGATTCGGGAGGCAAAGATGTCCTTTAAGGTTTGAATCTCCTTTAATCCAAGATTCTTCTCGGGCTCTGAAAACAGGATGTCCGCCCCGATTACCCTAGCCCCGCTCTTCGACAACAAATCTAGCATCTGGGCGATGAGCGAACGGGGCCAAGGCCATCTTCCCATCTTGGTGATGCTATCATCGTCGATGGAAACTATTACCACATGGGGAGGTGCCTTTTGGGCGAGGTCAAATCGGGCCCTCCAGTCAAAGGTTTTCAACTCAAGTGACTCGAGGTAACCGAAACGGGTAAGATAGAGAACGAGAATGGCCAAGGTTAGAACAAGCCCGATTGTAAAAGTTGGGATTCTGGGCCTTTGCTTTGGCATGAGAGCCATTTCCCTGAGCCGGGAATGGGAGGCACTGCCTCCGATTCCTCGGGATGT
The DNA here is from genome assembly GCA_964346935.1 of uncultured Syntrophobacterales bacterium. GTDB lineage: Bacteria > Desulfobacterota > BSN033 > WVXP01. The sequence goes on along the minus strand of CAYFXP010000362.1, from coordinate 3,363 downwards.
GGCTTTATCGATCTGAAATGTGGATAAAAACCCTCGCTGTCTTCGGCCTTTAAGGAAGTATTCTGTATATAAAAATAGGGGTACCCGATCACCTCCAGGTGATCAGATTCCCCCGCCCGTTTGCCGCGCGCCCTTAACCTACCCGTGAAGGGACAATCTCCTTTATAGCAGAATAAAACGATGATTGTCAAGGCTTTTTTGCTCTTAATGCAGATCACTTCTCGTGGTTACCTCAAAAGTTTTCGCAATTCAAATGATGGGAAACCAATCACCATTTTCACCATAGAGGTTGTTTTATTGCCCACCAGAGAAAGGCAGCCCGCCACCTTCTCATTTCATGCCGAAGACATCTTGACCGCTGCCGTGATTTTGCTTCCCAGACGTCGCCTTATCCCTTCCGTCAACTTTCCTGAAAAGTCCTCATAACGGGCATTCCCCGCCAATATATCAAGGTAGAGAACTCCCAGTTTCCTGTTGGATTTCAATAAATTATATGCCGCCTTTGGGAATCGATATATGACCCTGGCTAATTTGAGGGCCATCGTTAAATCCCCGAAAAGAGTACGTTTCAGGACCTCCTGGTATCCATCAATCCCCTTTCGATCCTCCTCTACGGCTTTTACGACTGCCTTCCCTGCCATATGGCCGCTTCTCAGCGCATAGTAGATCCCTTCCCCCGTCATGGGATCAATCAGGTTAGCAGCATCTCCTGCCAACAGGACCCGCCCCCTCGAAAGTGGCAGGTCATCCGGGGAAAAGGTCGGCAAGGGATAGAAACGGGCGCTCTCCATTTCCGCGCCCTTGATGTAATCGACCCTGGAGATAAACCTCTCAAACCGGCTCTTGAGCCTCATCCCCTTTGATGGAAAGAGAGCGCCGACCCCCATGGAGACGAGATCGCCCTTCGGAAAAATCCATCCATACCCATAGGGGACCCCGCCAAAATCGAGATGGACAAAAGACCATCTCCCGTGTATTTCATACGGAAATCGAGCCTCCACCACAAAGGCCATGCCCGCCTTCTTCATCACTCCTTCCCGAAGTAACGGGGAAACGGTGCTGCGGGCCCCATCGGCCCCAACGAGATACCGGCACCGAACAGATTCCCCCCCCTCGATGGAAACGTCCACCCCTTGTCCATCCTGCCGAAATCCAACCACCCTCCTTTCCTCATACAGATCTGCCCCCTCCTCCTGGGCTTTCCGGCATAGGAGGTCGTCGAATGACTCCCTCATTACCAAGTAGCCAATGGGATCTTGGCACGCTATGGAAAAGGGGTCCTCTAATTGAAAGGTGAGCCTCGCCTCGCAGACGGTGCCCTGGATTACCCCGCTGATATCGAAATCGAGCCTCCTTAAAACCCTGGGAGAAAGACAACCCCCGCAGGGTTTATACCGAGGGAACTGATCCTTTTCTATTATGAGGGTCCTCAACCCCTTCTTCGCGCAGAGACGGGCAGCAGCCGAGCCTGCAGGTCCGGCACCCACGATGATGACATCGTAATCCAAAGCCATCCCTCGCGATAGTGTTGAGCTACACGCTACCCCCAGCAAGGCAGTTTGTCAATACGGAGGCTTTCCAATATAATAAATAGTCCTAATATCTGAGGACATAAAAACTCAAAACAGTTAAGGCTTCGATCCACAGTGCTTCGGCCCGCGACGAGCCCCTCGGCTTGAGCTCGGGGCCTGAGTTTATCGAAGGCTCGGCCGAGTCGATTTATGATTTAATCCTTGTTTGAATTATGCACAATTACTTAAGACGCTCCACATAAATGGGGACCAAGCATGGGAAAGATTGTACACATGATCAGCCTTGGATGTCCCAAGAATCTGGTCGATTCGGAGGTAATGTTGGGCCTCCTGTCGAGGAACCGCTATACCATCACCCCTGATGAAACCCGAGCCGAGGTAATAATCATCAACACCTGCAGTTTCATCCGAGAGGCCACCGAGGAATCCATCGATACCATCCTGAGGGTTTCACGGCACAAGAGGGAGGGGCTCTGCCAACGTCTGATCGTCTGTGGCTGTTTGCCACAACGATATGGGGCTCAGCTGTTGGATGAGTTTCCCGAGGTGGACCTTTTCATCGGGACGGGCCAATTTCATCTCATCGATTCCCTGATAGAATCTGCTCCTCAAAAGATCTACATGGAAAACAATCCTTCATTCCTCTATGATGACCAAACACCACGGCTGATTTCTACCCCGAATCATACCGCCTACGTCAAAATCGCAGAGGGATGTTCACGCGCCTGCTCCTTCTGTACAGTACCGAAACTGAGGGGGAGATATCGCAGCAGGAATCCGGCTTCCGTTATCGAAGAGGTTTCCCAATTGGCCCGTGCCGGCATCAAAGAGATAGTCATCGTATCCCAAGACACGACCTCCTATGGCAGGGATTTGGGGAAGGGGGCATCCCTAAAAGTCCTCCTGAGGGATATGGTAAAAATCGAGGGAATCGAATGGATTCGCCTCCTTTATTTCTATCCCGATCCGAGGAAATTGACAGACGGGCTCATGGAGGTCATCGCCAGGGAGGAGAAAATCTGTAAATACATCGACCTCCCCATCCAGCATATCGATGACGGGATCCTCGAGGCCATGAAGAGGGGAATCACAGGAAGTAAATTGAGGCAACTCATCGATACCCTAAGGAGGAGAATTACGGGGTTGACCCTCAGGACCTCCCTCATCGTTGGATTTCCGGGGGAAACGGAAGCCCGCTTCCGAAGACTAATGGAATTCATCGAAGAAGTTCAATTCGATCGAATGGGGGTCTTCCGATATTCCCCCGAGGAAGGAACAGCGGCGGCTTCATTGGGCAACCAGGTACCAGAAGAGATAAAGGAGGCTCGATACCGGCAAATCATGCAATTGCAGGCTAACATTTCCCTGAGGAAAAATATCGGCCTTATCGGAACTGTTCAAAGGGTATTGGTGGAGGGGTATTGCCCCGAAACCCATTACCTCCTCAGGGGAAGAATGGCCTCCCAAGCCCCGGATATAGATGGCGAGGTCTACATTACCAAGGGAACGGCGAGCAGTCGGATGGTCAACCTCCGGGTGACCCATGTCTCCGAATATGATGTAATCGGTGAAATCTGCAACAGTTAGCCCTTGACCGTCTGGCTCCTTGCTCCAACGGCGTTTCCCACCCTCCGCTCATGAAGCCCTCCAGCTGCCAAGCGGCTCAAGCCCGAGCGAGGCTTTTCCGAAGTTTCCCCAATTTTATTGGCGGGTTTTCCCTAACCATTTGATTTAATAGCAGATTCTGTTTTTCTCAAGGGAAGGCCGTTGTCCCTTAGGTGCGCTGCTCCTGATGTGACCCGAGTCCTCCGGAAAAGTCGCTCCTCGCCGC